>CAZEWB010000058.1:0-11051 GCA_964515655.1 uncultured Bacteroidales bacterium | reverse complement strand
CACGGTCAAAACATATTTCAAAGGAAAGGAATTTCGTTCTGCAAACCTACGTCACAGCAGGTGCTCCTGCTGAGATCACATACCTTGCCCACCCTCATATAGGCAGCGACAACCTGCGCAACATTGTTAAAAATCTCCGCGATGAATACAGAAAAGCCGGTGGAGAAATAATGTTCGAAACTCAGGTAACGGGCGTCAGCATTGCTAAAGGAAAAGCCACTTCCTGTATTGCAGGAAAAAACGAATACCCCTGCGACTACCTGATCTTTGCAACAGGACATTCCGCAACAGATACATACAGGATGCTTATGAAAGAGGGTCTGCCTTTCAGAACAAAGAACTTCGCTGTCGGTTACCGCGCCGAACATCGTCAGGAAATAATAAATACGGCACAGTGGGGAGTTGCAGAAATTCCGGGCGTAAAAGCAGCCGAATACCGCCTGACCTCTGACGCGGCAAAAAGACCGGTCTACACATTCTGCATGTGCCCCGGAGGTATTGTTGTGCCTGCAATGGCATTTCCCGGAACTTCCGTAGTGAACGGCATGAGTTATTACCAGCGCAGCGGAAAATATGCAAATGCAGCCTGCGTGGCCGGGCTCCATCCGGACGAACTTGCAGGAAAAACTGTAACTCCCATAGAAGCGCTTGACCTCCTTGAAGAACTTGAGAAAAAGTTTTACAATATCCGGAAATCATACGCTGTTCCCTATTGCACAATAAAGGATTTTATGTCCGACAGAACTTCAAAGAGCCCTGCTATTAACACATCTTATCCGCTTGGGATATTCCCTTATAATTTACGTTCACTTATTCCTGAAAAAGCCGCAAAGGCCATCTCTACCGGGCTGCAGGAATTCTGCCGGAAACTGAAAGGATACGACACCGGCATTTTACTAGGGCTCGAAAGCAAAACATCTTCGCCTGTTCAGGCGGTCCGCAATGCAGAAGGATCGTGCGAAGGATTCGAAAACATATATGTGGCGGGCGAAGGCAGCGGTTATGCCGGCGGAATTATCTCCAGCGCCGCCGACGGGATAAAGATCGCAACAGGGATCGTTAACTCGTAATCATTTTACAAAAAGAAAAGCAGCCGCCCTTCGACAAGGCCTTTATACAACTACTTCATTTATTCTAACAGGCGGGCCTGCTCAGGGTGACTGCTTTTTTGTGTATTGAGTTGTTTACGGATTTACTTTTTCGGGTTTATTGCTTCCAACGTACACCCCTGCCTGACGGGGAATCCAGTGCACCAGACGTGGGAAGAACAAAGGCGGAAATTGGAGACAATCTCCGGTCTTCCGTCTTCGGTCTTCCGTCACATTATGTGTAAGCATTACTTGCAATCCGTGTCTAAAATATATTTCGTGCAAATTCTTGTATAATGAATAATTTCTGATTGTTTTTTTTTATCTTAGCTAAAGTAAATTTTTAATAAATTTGAAGTCAACTTTTTCAATAATCAATAAACAAAACGAATATGAGTCAGTTTTTAATTAACGCAGCATCTGTGCTCCGGAAAATGAGCCACCGTGATGAAACCCTTGAACTTCTGAAAAACCAGACATGGTTATACGTCGATGTGAAGAACAAAGACGAAAAATATCTTTTTAAAGATGACGGAGAGGTTGAGGTTGATAATAAAGAGAGTAAAATCAATTATAAATGGGAATTCATTTCTGCATCAAACAAACTCCAGATATCAAACTCCGAAGGCTTTTCATTATTTATTCTGTTTATTGATAAGTCAATCGTTATCCTTCAGACCAATGCTGAAAAACCCGAGTTTTCGTTCCTGGTGAATCTTAAATATCTGCAGAAAAAAGAAGTTGAATCATACATTCACAATGCAGTTGCAAAGCAGATGAACCTGAGTTTGATGCACGTAACAGATGGTTTTGACATGGAGATCCACCGCCGTCATGCCGAGGATGCTATAGGCAGTAAAGGACAGGAAGTCACCCGCGACTTAAAACGTCTTGCAGATGGAATGTACAAGAGTTCCTCATCAAGTTTTATCTACGAAGTTCAGGACAGTATAATTGTACGGAAGAACCTCTTTTTCAAAATAACCCTTCCAGGTGGGATCGCTGCCGGTCTTTATACCGAAAATAAAACCCCCTCTGTTTCTGCAGGCGATACTATCCTTGTTGACGAAAAACCCCTGGCTGACGGAAAGTATTTTAGCGACGATGGCTGGTTTGTCTGCGCAAACGGAAAGGTCAGCCATGCCGGAACTGTAAAGAAATTCAAAACTCCACAGGGAGTTCTCATCATCGAACAGAACGACGCAAAACCCGCCACCGGCGACTTAGCCTATTTAGAAGGCGGAAAACCTTTCGAAGGCGAAGTCACTGTCGGATTGTTCAAAAAGATCAAAGTATCGGGTGGAAAGATAGTCTAACCCCTTTACTGCTATCAACCCACTTAAAAGACACAAATTCCACGACCCAAGTTACAAGGGCACATACTTGTTCATTGTTAGTTGTTCGTTTGACATTGAACATTTTTATCGTTTTAATGAACAATGCCAAATGTTCAATTTTCAATGATCAATAATTCCAAGGGTAGCTTCCCTTGGGTCTTGAGGCTTGGATATTGAGACTTGGGACTTTATGAAGCCCTAAAACATCGGGCACGACACTGCCCTGTACTTCTTCCCTGACGAGTTGATATGTTTTGCCTTCGGGTATTTTACCGTGTATTGCATAAAATGCTGATTCTTACCATCAGGCTGAACCTTGTAATTCCACAGCAACATACCTGTAAGATTGTTGTAATCGGCCATAGAAACTTCTTCGACAGTGACCTCTATTTCCGAATTTTCCGAAACAGGGACCTGGTCAATTACATCAAGGTCAATGGGGGTTTTGCGGTTGTTCTTGATATCATACTGGTAACGGTAAGTCTCTCTCTTTTTTGTGCCTATCAACTGTTTTGATGTATAATCTTTAACTTTTTCTCTTGTTACAGTAACCTTTTTGTCTCTTCCAAGCGAAAGACTGAGTGTGTCGTTCACATCACGGGTCGAGATGTAAGATTTCCCGACAAAAGTATTATCGAAATAAACATTGGCCTGACCTTCCACAAGGTTAAGGTCTTCCCATTCCGTGATCTGTGCAAGAAGATAAACTTCGCGCTCGGCCTTAGGCACAGCAATATGTTTGTAAGTTGCAGGCAACTGGTATTCTGTAATATCTACAATGTAGGGTTTTGAATTGCTCGGAATAGAGTACTTGGTTTTTACATTAAGTTCTATGCTGAGTTCCGAAACCGAAATTGTAGTGAAACTTACAGATCCGCGCTGTACTTTGTTTTTAGTCTGCTCCTGGAGCTGATAGGAATAATTGTCGTTAAGGTTCGACTGTTGCAAATACATATAGTCGTTATCATAACCTTCATCAAAATAGTTCAGTTTCCACGGGTCTAATCTGGGAGCATTTGCGCTCTTGTTAGGATCGGCTGTCGAAAGGAGCATGTCTACATCCTTCCAGTCAATATCTGTATTGTTGAACACTTTGGCTCGATACATTATTAATATGGGCTGGTTGATCTCAGTAGCTTTTATCTCGTACCACGGCGCCCAGCCTGCTTCCGATACGTAGTAACGCAGGTCAGCATTCTTTTGAATGGCAGATTCAACATTTACAAGGATGGATATCTCGGCACGCCGGTAGCTGCTGTTCGCTTCGGTTTGATTGAGTTCCGCAGTAAGATCGGTGGCCTCGGGAATAAGCTCCGCCATCTGAAGTTTGATCTGACTTACACGTTTATTCAGTTCAAAAATTCTTGACTGGAAAAAATCTGCCCCTTTCTGAAGTTCAACAGCGCTAAGACCGTTGTTCTGCCCTGCCATTTCCTGGTTCTTAAGAAGCATGTCGCGCTGAACCTGCATCGCATTAAGTTCATCGGTAAACGCCTGTATCCTTGCACTCACCCTCGCAAGAGAATCTTTAAGCAATTTTATTTTCGGTTTATCAGGATTCCTGCTCATGTAATCAACATTATGACTGATGGAAAGAACCGAGACCTCGGGATCAATGTTAAAACGTATGCTCCGCTCATCCAGTTTTGCCGAAAGTCCTTTAAAAACTATCAGGTTGCGCCCGGCTACAAGTTTTATCGGCATTTGATGACTCACCTCCACGCCCTCGGTATAAATAACCAGGGATGAAATTTCGGGTGTGAGTTCTACCAGAGTTTCCTTCTGTGAAAAAGCAAAACTGCTTATTGCAGCAAAGAAAATGAAAAGAAGAGTTGATTTCATGACATTCATATTTTAATGGTTATCAAAAGTAAAACAATTTGGATTACCAACGAAAAGTTTTTTGCTTTAGTATTCCCTCCTAATCAATATTGAAGTTCTAATAATTACAAATCCAAAATTACAAAATTCAAACAAATTCAAATTTCAAAAAAAGTTTTTTGAATTTGAGTCTTGGAATTTGGAATCTTGGAATTTGGGTCTTGGAATTTGACTATTAGGATTTGTATTTAAACTATAAACAACATTTGCCCTTATCCCGCATTTTTATGTAAATTAGCAGCAAATATCATCACGATGAACTCCATTGAAGAACATATAGAATTATTGCTGAAGAACGGTCCGCTTCTAATTGAGGAAACGGGCATACTGGGCGGTTCCAATTATTTCAGCGGAGGGCCTGTAATACGCATAAGGGTTAATCTTGGCAAATACAACGAAGTTTTCACTAACCTGATCCCCGGTTTTTTCGATGAACTGAAAAAAAGAATTCCTTCGCTCGAAGAACATTTCTGCTCGATGGCAGAAAAGGGAGGATTCTTTAAGCGCGTAGAAGAAGGCACGCTGCTTGGCCACGTGATGGAACATACTTCAATTGAACTTCAGAACATGGCGGGTATGAACATCGCTTTCGGCAAGACCCGTGAAACAAAGACCCCCGGTGTTTACAATGTTGTTTTCCGTTTTATGGACGAAGTTGCCGGAATACTTGCCGGGAAAGGAGCTGCTGCTATCATTAATGCTATACTTACAGATCAGGAATTCGACATTCCAGTCCTTGTAAACAAACTTATTGAGATACGCGAAACCCGTCTGCTGGGATTCTCAACACAATCTATTGTTGATGAGGCTGCAGAACGTGGTATACCATGTCTGAGGCTCGACAAATACAATCTTGTTCAGCTAGGCTCAGGAAAATACAGGAAAAATATCCGTGCAACCGTAACCGGAAACACAAGCCTTATCGCCGTAGAAACTGCAGATAATAAATTCACGACTTCCGAAATATTGTCCGAAGCCGGCGTTCCGGTTCCTGTTCAGATAAAGATAAAACGTTCGCGTGATGCTTTGCTTTTCTTCAAAAACAACCGCAAGCCTATGGTCGTTAAACCACTCATCGGCAGACGGGGTATAGGAGTAAGCACCGGAATAAACGATGCAAAGACCCTGGTAAAAGCTTTCAGATATGCTGCAGCGAACGATAAAGAAGTGATAGTTCATGAACAGGCTCAGGGAGATCTTTACAGGATACTTGTTATTAACAATAAATACTGCGCAGCAGTTATGCTTACACCTGCGTTTGTCACCGGAAACGGGAAAGATACTATTTCAACCCTTATTGAGAATTTCAATAATGCCCGTCTTGCCGATAAAACAAAAAACCTTTTCCCGATCGAAACAGACAAGGACACTCTGCACATTCTCGCTCTTCAGCAACTGACACCGGAAAGCATTCTGCCCGAAGGCTGCAAACTACAGCTGAAGAATACCGGAAATATCCGCTTCGGAAGTACCGCAACTGACGTTACAGACATTGTAAACGAGTTTAACCGTTTTGTTTGTGAGCGTGTAACAAAGGTCATGAACCTTGACGTTGCCGGTATAGATATTATGAGCCCCGACATTTCCATTCCCCTTGCCGAAAACGGAGGTGTGGTAATTGATGTGAACGCAGCCCCCGACTTCAGGGTTCACATAAGTCCCCATATAGGCAAACCCCATCTCGTACAGAAGAACTTTGTTGAAATGCTTTTCCCTAAAGACGTACCTGTCCGTATTCCGCTTATCTCTGTTACCGGAAGCCACGGGAAATCAATGTTCATTGAAATTATTGAAAGCTATTTCGCTTACAAAGGTTTATATGCAGGCTCACTCCGAAGTGACGGGCTCTATATAAACAAGCGCCGTATAAAATCATTCGACCTTCTGAATTCATCTAACACTTCGCTGATATTAAAAGATCCCACCATTGAAAGCGCCGTTGTTGAAACTCCGGTTGAGACAATCCTGGATTTCGGACTCGGATACGAGCAGGCCGACATAGGTGTTGTTCTTAATCTTTCCGAAAGGCCTGAATATTACTCGTACGACCACATACGCGACCTCGAAGACGTCGCCTATGCAAAATCTGTCGTTGCCGAAGAAGTTGTCGCAACCGGATATGCCGTATTAAACGCTTCGTACCCGCTTATTCTTGAAATGGCCGAACGGCTTTTCTGCAAACCCGCCTTTTTTACACCCTCGCGTCCCGAAGGAGATGCCCGGCGTTTGCTTGATGACGGACGCCCTTTTGCGTACTTCGACAGAAATATTCTGATAGTATCGCATAACCGCGATTGTTTCGAAATTTGTCGCCGTGAAGAAATTAAATTCCCATGCACCGAAGGCCTGCCCGGTACGGATGCGGTTATAGCCGCGGCACTCGCAATGTTCTTGTCAGGGGAAAAGAAAGAAGCAATTAAAAATGTTCTTTGCCAGACTGTCTGACCAAAGATATATTAGACAATAAAAAAACTCCCGATAATAATAATCTTAAAAAATATAATATAAATTTGCAGAAAAAATAATTATGAAAAGGAATGCTATCATACTTGCAGTACTTACGGCAATAATTCTTTCGGCATGTTGCAACGGGCGTAAGCCGGCTCCTGTAGATAATACAGGTAATATAAGCGATGCCGCATCAAAAAAGGTTTACCTGCAGGCTTTCAACGGGAAATATATCAGTTCAGACAATGCAAAGGCCGATTCTCTGATTGCCGACCGAGACGCTCCGGCCGACTGGGAACTCTTCGAAATGCTTGAACTTGGCGATAAAAAAGTATGTTTCCGCAATTACAATGGTAAATTTGTTTGTTCAGATGAATCTATGGGGAATGTACTTATTGCTAATCGTGATAATGCCGGTGCATGGGAAACTTTTACTATGAACGACCTCGGCGACGGCAACTATCCTTTTCAGGATTATAAAGGAAGGTATTTCAGCGCAAATCAAACCCTTAATGGCCGCGTTTTTGCCGATAAGGATGCATGCGGCGAATGGGAAAAATTTAAAGTGATAGTGAAAAAATAAGCCGCTTATTATTCCTTGTTTATTGTCTATAAGAAAGCCTGCACGAAAAGGATTTTCAATAAATCTATTCTTTTCTATGAACTGCTGTTTAATGCCAACTCCCTCTAAAAATAGTCTAATGTGTTAAATTCCTATCCGTTGATTAAAGTGTGGGAAGTCAGGAGCACGAAGCGCGAAGTTGAGGGGGCATGAGCCCAGTACATGAGGTTATAAACCCCTTCTCACAACCCACGACACATGCAACTTCGTGCTTCCAACTTCGTGCTTCCCGCACTTTATGTATAACTACACGTATTTTATGTTAGACTAATATATAATTCAATCCGGTATAATATTTCCAAACTATTCTAAAGTACTTCTTTAAAATACTTCCCCGTATACGATTCTTTGCATTTAACAATCCCGCCCGGAACTCCCTCGTACACGATATTCCCGCCTTCCTCTCCCCCTTCCGGTCCAAGTTCTATAAGCCAGTCGGCTTTTGTAATAATATCGGGATTGTGCTCAACAACAATAATACTGTGACCCCTGTTCAGCAACGCTTCAAATGAATTCAAGAGTTTGTGAATGTCATGCGGGTGAAGCCCTGTCGTCGGCTCATCAAAAATAAAGAGCATGGGAGAACTGGTCTCGTGACTGATATATGTTGCAAGTTTAAGCCTCTGCGATTCCCCTCCGCTTAAAAATGACGAGGACTGACCCATCTTAAGATAATCGAGTCCGACCTGACCGAGAATGCTTAGTTTCTCAGTTATTTTCTGTTCAAGCAGACTCCTTCCTTCTGCAAAGAATTCAATGGCTTCACCTATCGTCATTTCAAGAATATCGTGAATATTTTTGCCCCTGTACTGAACTTCAAGCACTTCGTCCCTGAATCTTTTTCCGCTGCATGAATCGCATACCAGAGTGACATCTGCAAGGAACTGCATCTCGATCTTTATGAACCCTTCTCCCTGGCATTCTTCACACCGGCCACCTTCGACATTGAACGAAAATGATGATGCCTTAAATCCATATTGTTTTGCTTGTACCTGTTGTGCAAACAGCGCCCTTATATCGTCATAAGCTTTGATGTATGTCACGGGATTGGAACGGCTTGACCGCCCGATAGGGTTCTGGTCAACAAGATCTGCTCCGGTTATCCTGTGGAGATCGCCTGTAAGCGCCGAAAACCGCCCGGGTTTATTTGTGGTCTTCCCGAAATGCCTCTGCAATGCAGGATAAAGGATCCCTTTGATGAGAGTGGATTTTCCCGAACCACTCACACCTGAAATAACCACCATTGTATTAAGCGGAAATCTTACATTAATATTTTTGAGATTATGCTGACCTGCTCCTTCCACCGTTATACTATGAGACCACTTTCTGTAACTTTCAGGAAACGAAAATCTTTGCTCTGCATTAAGGAAACTTGCAGTAATACTGTTTTTGCATTCCGAAATTTCCGATGTCTTCCCTGAAAACACCACCTCTCCTCCTCTGCTTCCAGCTTCGGGTCCCATATCAACAATAAAATCCGAACTGCGGATGATCTCCTCGTCATGCTCCACAACCACAATTGTATTTCCGCTATCGCGCAGATTTTTCAGAACTCCTATGAGTCTTTTCGTATCTCTGGGATGAAGTCCTATACTTGGCTCATCAAGAATATAAAGAGAACCCACCAGCCCGCTTCCAAGCTGAGAAGCAAGCATGATGCGCTGGGTCTCGCCACCGGAAAGTGTATTGGCTGCTCTGTTCAGTGTCAGGTAACTCAAACCGACATCCATCAGGTATTTTATCCTGCTCCTGATCTCTATCAGCAACCTCGACGAAATGGTTGTTTCCTTTTCATCAAGTTTCAGATTTTTAAAGTAATCCTGAAGATCCTTTACCGGCATCTGCACCAGTTCAGCAACAGATGTTCCCCCAACCTTAACCCACGATGATTCCTTTTTAAGCCTCGCACCACCACAATCCGGACACAATGTTTTTCCCCTGTATCTCGAAAGCATTACCCGGTACTGAATTTTGTACAGGTTTTCTTCAAGCATCTTAAAGAAGTCGTAAAGTCCCCCGAAATACCTGTTCCCTGTCCATATCAGATCCTGCTGCTCAGAAGTTAGCTTACAAAATGGCGTATGCAAAGGGAACTCAAATTTCGAAGCATTTTTAACAAGCCGCATCTTCCACTCCTGCATCACTTCACCTTTCCAGCAGGCAATTGCATCCTGAAATATACTAAGCGTTTTATCAGGAATTACTAAGTCCTGGTCAATGCCTATGGTTGAACCATATCCCTCGCAATGCTTGCATGCACCGGCGGGACTGTTGAATGAGAACATGTAGATATTCGGTTCCTCAAATATAATGTTATCTGCTTCGTATTTGTCGGAAAATAAATGCGTATCTGCCTTATCTTCTTCATCATATACCCGCACAATACAAACACCATTACCGCAGCTGAACGCTTTTTCTATCGACTCTTCAAGGCGGCTCCTGCTGTCCCCGTCATTTTTAACCGTCATCCGGTCGATTAACAACGCCGGACTTTTACTTTTTTTGAACTTGTATTCATGTATCGGAACGATCTTCCCGTCGGAGTCAAATCTGGTATAACCTTCTTTTAATAAAGCATCTGCCGAATTCTGGTCCACGCCCGGAATATTGCAACTGATAATGATCCTTGTTCCTTCAGGATACTTCAAAATAAAATCCCTGACATCATAGATAGAATGGCGGTGGACGACCTTACCCGAAACAGGAGAATATGTTTTACCTATCCGCGCATATAATAGTTTAATGTATTCGTAAATTTCCGTAACAGTACCTACGGTAGATCTCGGATTTTTGCTGATAGTCCTTTGCTCGATAGCAATTGCCGGCGGAAGTCTGTCAATATCATCAACATCGGGCTTGTTTATTTTCCCCAGAAACTGCCTTGCATACGATGATAAACTTTCGATATAACGACGCTGGCCTTCTGCAAATAATGTATCGAATGCCAGGCTGGATTTTCCGCTTCCCGACAAACCGGTAATAACAATAAATTCATCAAGCGGAAGCGAAACGTTAACATTCTTTAGGTTATGCTCTCTCGCACCTTTTATTGTAATATATTGTCTTTCAGGCATGATTTTTGCATGAATTCAGGTAGAAAAAAACTTTACAAAAGAACAACAGTTTTTTGTTTTTTTCGTTGTATCTTTGTAGTTAGTTATTAACCAAAAAAGGGAGGCTGCTTATCGGGTAAATTCTACCACAAACCAAAACAAGGGAGGTGGTTATGAATCTGAAAGAACTAACGGACGTTCAACTCGTTGAGCAGTACGTATCAGGTGATTCCAAAAGTTTTGAGGTGCTATTAAACAGACACAAACGTCGTTTATTCACCTATATTTATTTAATGGTTAAAAAACGCGCCCTGGCCGAAGACATTTTTCAGGATACGTTCATCAAGATCATCAATTCGCTTAAAACAGGCCGCTATAACGATGACGGTAAGTTCATTGCATGGGCTACCCGCATCGCCCACAACCTGATAATTGACCATTTCCGCAAGGAACAGCAATTCAGAACAATATCAAACGATTCTTACGAAACCGACCTTTTCAATGCCATCCCCCTTGCTGAAAAACCGGTTGAAACACAGATAATTAAGGATCAGATCGACAACGACATAAAAAAACTGCTCGAATACCTGCCCGACGAACAGCGCGAAGTGGTCTTAATGCG
>CAZEWB010000057.1:0-11232 GCA_964515655.1 uncultured Bacteroidales bacterium | reverse complement strand
CCGCTGAAAGCATCTTCGGATGTCTTTGCATGAAGAGCGTAAGGGACACTTATAAGTTGAGTGGTTCCCAGATCAACATAAGAAGTTCCACCAGTAATATCCACTTCCACTTTCAGAAAATGTGAATCAGCACCCCAGTCAATGGCAGTAAAATTGCCGAAAACAACGGAACCTGTCCCGACGGCAAACACGGCCAGACCAAAGGAGTTTGTAGTAACAGAATGAGTTTCGGAATACATCAGTGTACCTGTGGCAGAACCGGCAAAAATGCTCATCTGAAAAGATACAGGTTGACTTACCACAACATTACCACTGCCATCGCGGACGACGGCCTGGTACTGGAATGACTGTGGCGACTGTGCAAATGCCATAGCGCAGGCAATGCTGACAAATAATAACAATACTAAGCGTTTCATATATTTATTTTTTTGAAGTTATTTCGAGATTATTCATTCTTTCCTTAAGAACTTCATTTTCCTTTTGTAACTGTTCGATCATTTTTTGTTGTTCTTTTATTGTCTCTGCAAATTTATCATTTTTTGCATTCAATTCCTGCATTCCTTTTACCATTGGCATTATAAAATCGGAATAACGAAGACTATAAACTTCTTTGTCGTTACGCGGAACATCTATTCCGGGGAAATCAAAACCACATTCTTTTGCAGCCACTTCTACATCCTGAGCAAGGAACCCAATGAATCTTTGTTTCCGGATCTGGCTGTGATCAATATTACGGACTAAAGAATCGGGAGTTCCCCATATTTTGTGCAACATGGCAGGATCCTCGTTATATGTAACGGGTTTCAGTTTCATTATAAAGTCAAGTCCGGCAATATCTTCAGAGACATTGGTTTTAAAACGCTTATCAGAATATGCCGTGATACCGGTTACTTGTGCCCGAATTTCCGTTATTGCAGTATTTCCGAGGAGTACCTGATTGTTGTCTGTGCATTGAGCGTCGGCAATGCCATAGCCGAGCATGGTCACATTGGTGCGGTCGACAACAGGATAAGAAGCTCCTCCCACAAAAGTACACTGATTAAAATTAACAGCGCTCGCTCCAAAACCTGCAGAATTTCCAATTGCAGTATTCCAGGAGCCTGTCGAGTTGTAAATAAGGGTTTTATTTCCAAACCCGTTATTAAAAGAACCTGATGTATTGGACATCAGTGCTTGCAATCCACTTGCATTATTCCATACGCCTGTTGTATTGAAACTAAGGGAGGACTTTCCATTTGCGGTATTTTCATAACCTGTGGTGTTCGAATAAAGGGCACGATATCCATTTGCGGTATTTTCATAACCTGTGGTGTTTGAATAAAGAGTATAATTCCCATTTGCAGTATTATTGTAACCATATGTGTTGTAATAAAGGGCATAATTCCCAATTGCAATATTATTCTGACCTGTTGTGTTATAATAAAGGGCATAATTCCCATTTGCAATATTATTAAAACCTGATTTGTTGGAATAAAGGGCGTAATTTCCATTAGCAGTATTATTAAAACCCATATCGTTGGAATAACCTGCCCGATAGCCAAGAAATACATTATAGCTCCCGGAAGTATCACTTTTTCCAGCCTGAAAACCAATAAATGAATTGTATAATCCGGATGTAATAAAGCTTCCTGCTTCATGTCCTATAAAATAATTATTGGGAGTCAGTTTCATGTAACTTGTAGAAGAACCTGTCCCTATATTTTCCACGCCGAATCCTGCAATAGTATCTCCTGTATAAACACGCGAGCTGTCGGGTGTAACCAGAAGGAAATCGTTTGTGATCTGTTTTGCGGTATTGCGACCACTTACTGCAAAAGCGCCTTTGTTTGTTTTAGATGCATCATCTCCGACAAATATTCTTACACTATCGGGATAAACGACAAAAACAGTTGCTCCTGTACGGTCTTTAACTTCAAACAAAGGATCAGAATCAGTAAGGATGGCATCGCCCTGAACCACCATCTTTCCATTTGGATCATTAATTCCAACCCCCACATTGCCTGTATTTGAATTGTAGATCTTTGTTCCGTTGCTCTTCCACAATGTATCCACATACCCCGAAAGCGAAACATTGTTGCTTCCGCTAAGTGTAAGAGTATTACCGGCAAGAGACAATGTCTGTATTTCATTGGTGGGATCGGCATCGGCATCGTCCACATTATCTGTGCTGCTAACTGTGAAATTCGGATACACCCCTGTAACTGTAGTAGCACCAATTCCAGCGAGGGTCACAATCTGGTCAGGTGCTGTATTGGAGAATGTTGTGCCTGTAAGGTTCAATCCGCTTCCTGCAGAATATATTGTATTATTGTCAGTGCTCGTAACTATAAAATTCGGATAGGTTCCTGTAACCGTTGAAGCACCGCTGCCGGTTATTGAAACTGTCTGGTCGGGCTGAATGTTTGTAATTGTATTGCCGGTGACATTGATTCCGATTCCGGCTGTATATATGGTCTGAGGCATTGTTACAGTATTCCCTCCGCTTATAGTAAGGTCATTACCTGAAATGCTGAGGCTCTGCAATTCATTAGCAGGATCTGCATCAGCATCATCGGGGCTGATAATGTATCCCGCATCATTAGTGAATGCGCTGACATTGGTCGGCACTCCGGTCAGGTCGCCGTAATTTCCGCTGAAAGCATCTTCGGAAGTTTTTGAATGAAGTGCGTAAGGGACACTAATAAGTTGAACTGTTCCCATATCAACATAGGTTGTACCTCCTGTGATATCAGCTTCTACTTTCAGAAAATGCGATGCTGAGCCCCAGTCAATTGTTGCGAAATCTCCCGTAACAACAGTACCTGACCCGACAGCAAATGTTACAAGTCCGAATGAATTGGATGCAACATCATGCGTTTCTGTATAGACCAATGTGCCGGTTATCGAATCAGAATATATGCTCATCTGAAAAGACACGGGCTGGTTTACAACAACATTACCGGTTCCATCGCGGACGACGGCCTGATAATTGAATGACTGCGGAACCTGAGCTATTAATATCCCAGGAAGGGTAATCATTACAAAGCAGAATAACAATACAGCATTTTTCATATACTTGAATATTTATTAAAAACAAATATAAAGATATTTTTAAGAGGTAATTTCTTTCCGGGATTCTTATTTGAAGATTATTTCGTATTTTTACAGCATTAAAATTAGAATGAAAGAAAATAATATTATGGAAACCATAACTCACAAGGCCGAAATTGAAAATACATTTTCAAGAATCAGAACGATTTCTTTTAGGGAAAAGAAAAGTCCTCTTTTGTATGAAGAAAAAGTTAATGTTTTTTTAGATGTTATCATTGAATTGAAAAAGATATTAATTGAAAAAACTCAAATTATTAATGACCTAAATTCAGGCATTGAAAAACTGACATGGTTTAATGATTTAGACGATGATTGCCTGATGATATTAAATGATTTAATTTCTTCTGCAAAAGATTTACGAACCTCATTGATTCGCCAGTATGTTTCGATGAATTTAATCAGGAAAAAAGGTATTGCAAAAGACGAAATAAGAGATTTTAAAAATGCCATTGATGAACTAAAAGAAACTTACGAAGATTTAGAATCTGTTTATTTTTACCTACCAAAAATTAAGGAATTTATTGAAACAACGAAACAACTTTCTCTCGTTTAATGGAAATCTATTGCATAGAGGATTTTAAAACTGAATTTGAAAAACTCATTTCAAAAAAATCTTATAGCTCGCTGAACCAAGATATTATTGATTATTTTTTCGATAAACCATTTCAGGAACTCTGCTCTGGCACAAGGTTAAATAATAGTGATGAAACACCATACATAAAAAAGAGATTAAGCGGACGTGGCGGATTCAGAGTATATTTTCTTTTGGTAATGAAAGGTGAAAATTTATACCTAATGTTTGTTCACCCCAAAACCGGCTCTTTGGGTTCAGAAAATATTAACGATGAATCGAAAGCTTACCTTTATAAAAAGATTTTGAATTGTATTAAAACCGGGGATTTGTATAAAATTCAAATTAATGCATCAAGCAAGAATCTCATTTTTGTAAAAAAATAAAGGTGCTCGTTACAAATCTCTTATGAACGAAGCGAGCAAATGAATGCCAGCTTGAACACTTTATTGAATTGTGTTTTAAATATTGAATGAAAAATAATGATGCTAATAAAAATATTCGTCAAATAATTTGACTTATAGATATAAAGTTGTGATGAGATTGAGGTCAAGGTCAAGGTCGAGGTCGAGGTCGAGGTCGAGGTCGAGGTCGAGGTCGAGGTCGAGGTCGAGGTCAAGGTCAAGGTCAAGGAGTCCCAAGGTTTATTTGTTTCCCGGGACCACGTAGAATTATGCTTTTACTCTTTCAATGAATTTTTTATTGAAATTATTTCATTTTCGAGGGCCTTTATTCTTGCATTTTGCTCTTCAATTATTTTTTGCTGTTCCTGTACGGCTTTTACCAAAGGCACTGTAAATTCAGCATAACGCAGTCCATAAAAATCATTTTCGTTTTTAGGTTTGTCAACACCACTGAAATCAAAGCCTAGTTCATTCGCTGCATTTTCAACATCCTGAGCAATGAATCCTGATTGTAACATTTCTCCTTTTATTCTTTCAGAATCCGGCAAACGCAATGAATCGGGTGTGTGCAGATATTCGGCAATTCTGTCCATATCTAGGTGATAGGTGACCGGCTTCAGTTTCAAGATAAAATCCAGTCCGGGAACATTTTCGGTAACATCTTTCTTAAAACGTTTATCTGAAAGGTTGGTCCAGCCCACATAACCACCGATACTGGTAACAGCAGTATTCCCGACACGCACCTGGTTGCTTGCGGTAACTTCTGCAGCATATCCCAGTCCGGTAGAATTTGTATAACCAGTACCTATTCCGTATGAGAATGAAGCATAACCCACAGATGTATTATACGTACCGGTAGTATTGTATGAAAGCGCATATGCTCCAAAAGCGGCATTATAATTTCCTGTTGTATTCGAAGAAAGTGCAGCATATCCATTGGCAGCATTATGACGTCCGGTAGAATTAGAAAACAGGGTGCTGCATCCATATGCTACATTAAAGTTACCGGAAGTGTTAAAGAAAAATGATAGATACCCTGCAGCTGTGTTCATACCTCCTCCAGCATTGTTTTTTCCCGTTTTATACCCAATAAAAGAATTATAATTGCCATTGTTAGTACAACCGGTACTGTCACCAAGAAATACGTTCCAACTCCCCGTTGTATTTGTATACCCGCTGCCTGTTCCTATATATATACTTTTGGCGCCTGTCGTATTATTGCGACCAGCCTGGTATCCTATATAAACGTTGTTCGTCCCGGAAGTATTATTTGTTCCGGCTTCGTATCCTAAAAACACATTGTAGTCGGCATTGCTAGAGTATCCTGCATAGTATCCCAGATAAACATTATTATTTCCTGTGGTGTTTATATATCCCGCCCTGTTACCGACAAAGACGTTGCTTGAGCCATCACTATTATACCGGCCTGCCTGATAACCCATAAAGACATTGTTAGTGCCAGTAGTATTGTACCTCCCGGCATAGTATCCAATAAATGAGTTGTAACTGGCAGTATTGGAGTAACCTGAATAGTAGCCCAGAAACACGTTATATGCTCCGCTGGCATTATTGTATCCGGCATTTCTGCCAAGAAAAACATTATAACTTCCATCTATATTCGAATACCCGGCACTGTTACCTACAAAGACATTACTTGATCCTGTGGTATTTCCTAACCCCGACTGGTATCCCATAAATGCATTACTTGAACCAGATGAGTTGTTATAACCGCAATTATACCCAAGGAAAACATTATAATTAGCATTTGTCAGGTACCCGGAATAATATCCGAGGAATACATTATAATTTCCTGTAGTGTTCGTAAACCCTGCATTATCTCCTATAAATATATTTCTGTAACCCGTAGTGTTATTATATCCCGATCTTGTTCCTTCGAACACATTTGAATAACCTGAAGTATTACTATTTCCGCTTTTATTCCCAATGAACACATTATAATAACCGCCGGAGTTTGTAAACCCGGTACTGTCGCCAACAAACACGTTACTATAACCGGTTGTGTTGCTATATCCGGCACGATACCCGATGAAATAGTTCTTTACACCTGATGTATTATTGAATCCGCTCTGATAGCCGACGAAAGAATTATACTTACCGGTATTACCGGGATTTGTTACTATTGCTTTTCCGGCTTCGTGACCTATAAAATAATTATCAGGTGTCATCTGCATATAACTTGTTTTTGCGCTTACACCGATATTACGGACACCAAAGCCTTTAACAGAGTCACCTGTCCATATTCTCGTACTGTCAGGTGTTACAACAAAAAAATCGTTAGTTAATGCTTTAACTGTGTTACGTCCGCTTACTGCAAATGCTCCCTTATTTGTTTTTGCAGGGTCGTCGTCGACATAAACTCTTACACTGTCTTCATATACGATAAAAACCGTCTGACCAATCCTGTTTTTAACTTCAAACAAGGGTTCTGTTCCGGGAGCGGATGAATTACCTTTAACTGTAAGTCTTGCATTGGGCAGATTTAATCCGACGCCTACATTGCCAACATTATTATTATAGATATGTGTTCCGTTGACACTCCAGACAGAATTCAGAGTTCCTACGCTGTAACTCAAACCGGTTCCTGCAGTAATAAGCGATGTGGCATCCTCCCACTTTACATATGTATTAGGACTTGTCCCTCTGACACGCAGTACCTGTCCATCTATACCATGACTGCTTGCATTGTCATAGATATGACCATAACGCATGTCAATATATGCAGCATTATTAGTTCTAAGACCGAGGATATTTGCAGCAGTCAAATTCTGGCTGTTCATATTAATACTGTATGTACCGGCGCTGTTGCCGTTAGCAAGTGTCTGGGCAAGAGTCTGTGTGCTGCTGAACTGAGTGCCTGCTAAAGCAAGACCGGTTCCGGCTGTATATGTTGTATTGTTGTCTGTGCTGGTAACAGTGAAGTTTGGATATGTTCCTGTTACAGTAGTTGCACCGCTGCCAGTAATTGCCACTGTCTGATCTGGTGCAATGTTGGAAACAGTATTTCCGGTGATATCAATTCCGACTCCGGCTGTGTAAACAGAACCTTCGTCTGTAAATGTTGCTGTAAGGTCACTAAGACTTTGTGATCGTGTCAGTGTGATAGTTTTTGTTGTTGTTCCTGTAACATTAATACTGGTAACCACACCATCATTTGTTCCGGCTGCTCCAAGTTGGTCTTCGCCCAATTCCCAGCGGTTGCCGATGGTACTCCATTTAAGTATCTGATTATTTCCGGGAGCGCTTGACGTAACCTGATTTCCCTGAATACCTGTAACGGTTAAGGCCGTTGTTCCCGTTACGTCTCCTGTATGAGCGTTGTGTGAAAATGATGTTCCGGTAAGTGTTAATCCCGTTCCTGCAGTATATGTTGTATTGTTATCGGTGCTGCTTACTGTGAAGTCGGGATATGTTCCGGTAACTGTTGTTGCGCCATTTCCCGTAATTGTCACCGGCTGATCGGGACTGGAATTGGTTAAAGTAAAGTCGGGATAAGACCCTGCAACAGTAATGCCCGTTCCGTTGCTGATAGTGACGGTCTGATCGGGTGCAGCGTTGTTTATAGTATTTCCCGTCATGGATATTCCGCTGCCTGCAGTATAGATATTCTGCGGTAATGTAACAGCATTGCCGTCCGAAATTGTAAGATTGTTACCGTTTATTGTCAGTGTCTGTATCTCATTCGAAGGATCTGCATCGGCATCATTAACAAGGTCTGTAAATGTTGCTGTAATATCACTCAGACCGTTTGAACGGATAAGTGTTAATGTTTTTGTGCTTGTACCTATAAATGATGCATCGGTTACCACTCCGTCGGCTGTGCCCGCCTGATCGTCGGACGGTTCCCATTTTGAAGTTATGTTGTTCCATTTTAAAACCTGACCATTTGCCGGAATATTTGTAGAAACATCCATCCCCTGAATCTTTGTAACAGTATTGGAATCTATCGGACCAGTTACATCGCCTGCAAGTGACGGTGTATTTGTAAGGTCGTTATAACTCCCGCTGAAGTCGTTGCTTTCGTTCTGGTCCCAGCCGGTAAAATCGGGTACGTTGGACAGGTCATTGTAGTCACCGCTGAAGCCGTTTGCCGCGCTCTTTGCAAACAAGGCATACGGAACGGCAAGCAACTGCACTGTTCCCATATCGACATATGATGTTCCGCCTGCTATATCTACCTCGGCTTTCAGAAAATGCGCTGCCGAACCCCAGTCGATCGTCGCGAAATTCCCTGTCACTACATTACCCGACCCAACTGGAAATGTGACAAGTCCGAAAGAATTTGTTGTCACTGCATGAGTCTCCGAATATACAAGAGTACCTGTAATCGAGTCCGAATAAATGCTCATCTGGAATGACACGGGCTGATCAATTACAACATTACCACTGCCATCGCGGACGACGGCCTGATAACTGAATGACTGCGGGACCTGGGCAAAAACAAATAGCCCTGCAAGCATTAAACTGAATAGAATAATTACCTTCTTCATGATCATTTATTTTTAATTGTTTCAATTTCTTTTTTAAGTGCTGATACTTCTTCGTTAAGTTCCTGTATACTCTTTACAAGAACAGGAATCAGGTCGGAATAATACATGCCGTACACTTCCTCTCCTTTCGGAACAATTGTTCCGTCTTCCAGTTCTTCTTTGGGAATTTCTTTTACTACTACTTCCTTAATTACTTTCTCTACATCCTGAGCAAGGAAACCGAGTTTTTTTCCGTCCTGTGGCCTTTTTTTCCAGGTAAATGAAACAGGTTTTAATTTCAAAACCTCATCCAATCCGTAGGAAATATCATTTATATTTTCCTTTTCGCGGGCATCTGAAGTATTTATTGTGCCATTAAAAGCATATACAGTAGTCCATCGGTAAGCAGCCGTACCACATGATGAAACATTATCCTCTCCTGGTCTGACAGAGGTATTGCCAATAACGAATTTATCTGTAATAGAAGCAAAATCATCTGTTGAACGCTGGAAATACACAACTCCGGCAATATTTGCCATTCTATAGTCCGTACTTACAGTGCCGGGTCTGAACATTTCATATCCGGCCTCATCAGTGCCAGTCGAAGAGACTCTTAATAAAGCAACGCCGGGATCCATGTTCTCGATACCAAATGTATTAGTACTCCACAACCCGATATTCCAGCGTCCAACACCGGAACGAGTAACACCAATGTTATTTCCGGGAGCTTCAACCTGAAGTTTTGCAAAATCGGGATTAGTAGTACCGATTCCCAGTGATCCATTCTCATCCAAAGTCATCTGTGCAGTATTATCCATACCGAATTCTAATGAACTCCAGGAAGGAGTGCCTTTAAAAGAAATGTAATGCATCTTAGATACATCAACAATGCGCTGAATCCTGATTTCCGCACCTTTCCAGTCCCCGGTTGCTGTATGCCTTCTGTGAATAATATCGAGATAATCCCAGTTGCCATCAGCTGCAACCATTTCAACCCATTTTTGCTCACTCCCTGCAGTTGAGCCAAGGTTTGGGTTCCAGATAGATAATCTGCAAACAGGATTCGTTTCTGTAAAACCGATATTCCCGTTTTTTAGAATGGTCATTGCATTCGATGACATTGGAGGCCATGTTGGGGTACCGCTTCCATTTCCTACAATAAAAATAGGATCTGTCCTGACCCACCCGGTAGCGCTTCCGCCGGTAGAAACATTGTTTGATCCAACAACTGTTGACTTATAAGATTCTGCAGTAGTCCGGTATCCGAAAGCCGATGAAGCCACTCCATCAGAGGTGGCCACATATCCCATAGCATAAGAAGCCGTACCGTTTGCAATACCTTCTCCAATAGCAGTAGAATATGTACCATTAGCAATAGAACTACCTAAAGCCATGGAGCCATAACCCGGTGCATCAGATTGCCACCCGATTGAAGTTGAACTTTCTCCACCTGCATTTGATTTATTACCTATGGAAACAGAATACCACCCTGTCGCTGTAGAATAATAACCCAATGCCTGGGAAAACGGGCCGGATGCCTGATTAGCAAAACCAACTGTAAAAGCACCTGTATTTGTGGATTTGCATCCTGACCCGAAAGCAAAAGAATAATCACCTTGCGCAATTGTTTTTTGTCCCGTAAACCCAATGGAATCACGGCCAACCGACCCGATAGCAAAACTGGCAAGTCCGCTTGCAGTTGCACCAGCTCCAAATGCATACGAATCCATCATCATTGCTTTTGCTGAATCTCCGAATGCATACGAATTTAAACCGTTTGCAATTGCATATTTTCCTATCGCTGTCGAATAATCCCCGCGTGCAACAGGCATATACCCCAGCGCCTGCGACCAGTTGCCCACAGCTTTCGATTCATAACCTGAAGCAAAAGAATTTGTACCTACACTGTCAGGACTTTCTATTAGGACTTTTCCGGTAAGAAAAGATGATTTGGTAGGATACCAGACAATTCTTGACTGTGAAGGATTAATAACCTGACCTGTATCAACTGATACATCAAGAAAGTTTTTGTTATTTCCGTGTCCATGTGATTGAATGGCAAATCCACCCATAGTACTTGAAGAATCAAGATAAATTCGGGTACTGTCAGGAGTCACCCATAGAAAATTATTGGTTAACTGCTTTGCAGTATTACGTCCGCTTACCGCAAATGCACCCTTGTTGGTTTTTGAACCGTCATCACCAACATAAAAACGCGCACTGTCGGGATAAACTATAAAAACTGTTGCTCCACTTCTGTCTTTAACCTCGAACAGCGGAACTGTATCTGCCATACTTGAGTCGCCCTGCACAACAAGTTTTCCGGGGGGAGTTGTGATCCCGATCCCCACTTTTCCTGCATTAGTGTTGTAAATATCCGCTCCGTTCGAACGCCATAACGTATCCGAATATCCTGCCAGTGAAACAAAACCGCCATTGCTCAGATATAAGGTGTCGTTGCTGACTGTTAATACCTGCAATTCGTTTGCAGGGTCAGGATCGTTATCATTAATACTGGAAGATGATTGTTCGGCATACAAGGCATACGGTACGCTTAGTAACTGTGTTGTGCCCATGTCTACATAAGCAGTTCCACCTGTAATATCGGCTTCCACTTTAAGGAAATACAAACCGGAGCTCCAGGCAATTGTTATAAAAACACCCAAACACACCCAACACA
>CAZEWB010000056.1:0-11304 GCA_964515655.1 uncultured Bacteroidales bacterium | reverse complement strand
GCATGTACTCGACATATTTTTCCTTTTTAAGACGGTCAAGGTCTTCGTTGGTGAAGATCGAGAAACCCGGATTCAAACCTTTGATAGCAAATACTGCCGCAGCATCGGATTTTGCAAAAAGACTTTCTGAACAACCTGATGTAAAACCCAAATATAAGTTTATTGATTTCCAAAACGATATTAAAGAAGCATCTCTGTCTAATAATATTAAGTTTTACTATGCTATAAACCCGGTAAATCCAATTTTCTCATGTGATATCCGCTTTGGCGCAGGCGAAAAAGAATTACCTCTTCTTAAATACGCTTCCGAGATACTTAACCTCTCCGGTTACGACAGTGTAAGCGTAAGTGACTTTAAAAAGAAGATGGCGTCGTTGGGATGCAGTTATTCTGTTGCTTCCGACCAGAGTTTTTTAACTGTTTCGGTGGAAGGCCTCGAGGAAAACATGACCAGCGCTCTTAAGCTTGTCTATTCACTTCTGACGAACCCTTTTATAAACGAAGACAAACTTAAAGTTATCTACGACCAGGAAAAAGGCGCCCGTCAGATGGAGAAATCTGAACCCGATAACGTTGCTGACGCACTTTTCGAATGGATCAAGTACGGGAATAAATCGGATTACCTGGACAGGTATACACTTAAAGAAATAAAAGCCCTGCAGATAGATTCGCTGAAAGCTGTGGTGTCAAAAGCAATGCAGTATGAAATGAATATCCATTACTGCGGAAAGAATTCTTTTGATGAAACATGTAGTACGGTGAATGCTGTTTTCGGCAATACTAAAACTGTAATCCCAACTAAATCGCCCGTTGTGCTTGATATCAATCAATATAAATCCAACGAGATATTCTTTGTTAATAAATCAGGCTCAACACAAAGCAAGATATACTTTTTAATAAACACTCCCGATTACAATACTAAGGAGAAACCGGTCATTTCGGCATTTAACCTGTATTTCGGCGGCGACTTTTCGGGACTTGTAATGCAATATGTCCGTGAATACCGTTCCATGGCTTATTCTGCCGGCGCTGTATATTCTACTCCGGCATTGAGCAATAAGCCCGGATTTTTCCTTGGATATATAGGCACACAGGCCGACAAGACCGTTGAAGCCGTTTCGTTGTTCGATTCACTTGTCCGCTATATGCCCGAATACCCCGACAGGATTGAAAATATTCGCAGTTATCTTATCAACTCATCAGTATCCGAAAGGCCAACCTTCAGGGAACTTACCATCTCTATTCAGAAATGGAGATGGCAGGGTTTTGAAAGTGATCCTCTGGAATTCATGATACCCGAATATTCAAAAATGAAGTTCGAAGATATAGTCAGACTTGACAAGGAAAGGTTATCCAAATCCCCGATGGTTATTGGGATAGTGGGCAATAAAAAGAACATCGACATGAAAAAACTGTTAAACTACGGAAAGATAACGGTGAAGAAAGAAAAAGACCTTTTCAGGGATTAAAAAAGGAGCCTGAACAAAAACCTTCAATTTTAATTGCAGATTTTTACATAATTGTATAATTTCGTATTCTTTATTTTTTAAGACCAAATTCAGCACTCATGGAAGAAAAAGAATCGCACGGGGAAAAGGAAGAAGGCACACAGACCATTGACGATCAGCAGGCAATGCAGGAAATTCATGCGGGTTTGCAGGAACTTGAAGCTATTAACAGTGACGAACCGGCAGATGATGAGTTCTCGACAGACCAGCTCGAGGACATCGATATGGATTTTACTTCTTTTGACAAAGAACAACTCATCAATCATTTTAAGAAGATCCTTACCCACCCTGACCTTAACAGGATAAGGGATATTGTTGAGAACATCAGAAGCCAGTTCTACCGCAGACTGAAGGAAGAAAACGATGAAAAAAGAAGAAAGTTTGTCGAAAACGGCAACAGAATAGAGGACTTTGTTGCATCAGAAGATAGTCTGGAGATCGTTTTCAAGGACCTTTACAAATGTTATAAAGAAAAACGCGCTGAACTCCTGAAATCTATCGATACTGAAAACAAGCAAAACTTAGAAAAGAAAAGATCAATTATTGAAAGCATAAAAGAACTTATCAATAAACCCGAATCGCTCAACGATACTTTCGAAGAATTCCGCCGCCTTAAGCAGGAATGGAATGAAGCAGGTCTTGTACCTCAGTCGGAGGTCAAATCGCTTTATGAGAACTTCCAGCATGCCAACCAGATATTCTACGACTGGGTAAAACTGAACCGCGAGGCAATGGAAGAGGATCTTAAAAGGAACCTTGATTCAAAGATGGACCTTTGCGAAAAGGCCGAATCACTTCTTGTAGTAGGCGATGTAAAGAAAGCTCTCAGTGAGTTGAAGATATTGCACGAACGCTGGCGTGAAATAGGGCCTGTTAAAAGAGAAGCCAGCGAAGAAGTCTGGCAGCGTTTCCGCGAAACAAGCGCCAGGATATATAAGTCGCACCAGGAGTATTTCCTGAGAAAGAAAGAAGAGTTCGACACAAACTACAAAGCTAAAATAATGCTTTGCGAAAAGGCCGAAGAAATATCAGCAGTTAATTATAACCGTCGGAAAGACTGGGAAAAATGCACAAACGACATGCTTGAGATACAGAAAGTATGGAAGACCATCGGCATAGTTCCCCGTGGCCTGAGCGCACCCGTATTCAAACGTTTCCGCGACGCTTTCCAGGTCTTTTTTGACAATAAGAAGATCTATTACGAAGGCATTCTTAGCGAAGAAATGGCAAACATGCAGAAGAAACTCGACCTTTGTATTCAGGCTGAAGCTCTTCAGGAAAGCAACGACTGGAAAAAGACCACCGAACAGATCATAAACATTCAGAAAAAATGGAAACTCATCGGTGCCGTTCCCCGCAAGCATTCGGACGAATTGTGGACACGTTTCCGCACTGCCTGCAACAAATTCTTCGAACACAAACAGACCCATTTTTCTTCTATCGGGGAAATGGTCAACGAGAACATTACTAAAAAACAAGACCTGATCAAAAAGGTAAAGGAATATCAGCTTACAGGTGATGTAAAAGAAGACCTCCGTCATCTTAAATTCTTCCAGAACGACTGGGCCGAAACCGGGCAGGTGCCTGTGGGAGAAAAAGAGAAACTTCTGCGTGAATTCCGCCAGGCTATCAACGAACATTTCGAAAAAATGCGCCTTGATGACTCCCAGAAAGAAGCCTTTCAGTTCCGGGTACGCATTGATGAGATTCTTGCCTCATCCGACCCCCGTGATAGTCTGAACAAGGAACGTAATGCAATTATTACAAGAATGAGGGCGATTGAAAATGATATCAAACTCTGGGAAAATAACATAGGATTCTTCTCCAAATCCTCCAACGCCGACAAGATGCTGGCCGATTTTCATAAAAAGATCGAACAGGGCAAATCTACTGTTGAAGCGCTGAAGAAGAAGATAAAAATGATTGACGAAATAAAAATCTGAATATGAAGCGACTATCGTCAATTGCCCTGACACTTCTTTTCCCAGTATTGCTGTTTTCGCAAAACACAAGTATACGC
The DNA here is from genome assembly GCA_964515655.1 of uncultured Bacteroidales bacterium. Taxonomy (GTDB): domain Bacteria; phylum Bacteroidota; class Bacteroidia; order Bacteroidales; family GWA2-32-17. The sequence continues at coordinate 7,776 of CAZEWB010000056.1, read as the reverse complement.
GGATTCGTTTACGAAAAGGGTTCAGGCGAGCCGATACCTTTTGCAAATATCATTCTAAAAGGAACAACTTATGGTGTTGCCTCTGATATCAACGGTTATTTTAACCTGACAAAGGTTAAACCCGGTACTTATACTCTTCTTGTACGTTATATCGGTTACGATTCTCTCAGTCTTAAAATAACAGTTGTTGAAGGTGAAATAATAACAAAGCAACTGCATATCGAAAAATCGTCGATTGTTACCAGTGAAGTCGAAATATCGGCGCAGAAGCAGGAAAGGACAGAACAGATACGCACATCTATAGTAAAAGTTACACCTAAGCAGATAGACAAACTACCGTCTATCGGCGGGGAACCTGATTTCGCACAGTACCTGCAGGTAATTCCCGGTGTGGTCTTCACAGGCGACCAGGGCGGCCAGCTTTACATCAGGGGCGGCTCTCCTATACAGAACAAGGTGATGTTAGACGGAATGGTCATTTACAACCCTTTTCACTCCATCGGCTTTTTCTCGGTCTTCGATTCTGACATCATGCGCAATGCTGACGTATATACCGGAGGTTTCAACGCACAGTACGGCGGACGTATTTCTTCCGTAATGGATATCACAATGCGCGACGGAAATAAAAGCAAGCACCACGGAAAAGTTTCACTTACCACATTCGGCAGCAAACTTATGCTCGAAGGTCCTTTAAAAAGATCTACTCAGGATAACGGCACCTCTGTCTCTTACATTTTTTCGGGTAAACGTTCATATCTCAGCGAATCATCAAAATACCTGTATTCGTATATTGACACCCTTGGCCTGCCCTTCAATTTTACAGACCTGTATGGTAAGGTTACTCTTAACTCCGAAAACGGGACCAAGGTCAATATTTTCGGCTTCCGTTTTTACGATCAGGTAAAATATAAGATCCTTTCTGATCTTAACTGGACCTCTTACGGTATCGGTACCAATGTGATCCTTATACCCGGGAATTCTTCAGCTCTCATACGATTCAACGCTTCATATTCACGTTACAACATTAACCTTCTGGAAGAAAATGCAGCACCACGAAGCAGTATGATCGACGGTTTCAATTTCGGAACTTCTTTCCTGTATTTCTTCGGGAAAAACGAACTTGATTATGGCCTGGAAATAAACGGAAATAAAACCGACTTCAATTTTTACAATGCTGCCAACCGCTATATTTATCAGGTACAGAACACCACCGAATTGTCTTTTTATGCAAAATATAAAATCACCGCAGGAAAGTTCATCATAGATCCCGGGGTGCGTTTTCAGTATTATGCCTCACTCAGCAAGATATCACCCGAACCACGCCTTGGCATGAAATGGAACATGACCAAATGGATGCGTTTAAAATTCTCGGGGGGGCTGTATTCCCAGAACCTTATAAGCGCTAACTCCGACCGTGACGTTGTGAACCTTTTCTACGGATTCCTTTCAGGCCCCGATCTCGGCGATATCCCTTCAACATTCGACGGAAAGGAAGTGGAACACTCGCTTCAGAAAGCATGGCACACTATTGGCGGTTTTGAATTAGACGTTATCGGTAATCTGGATATGAATATTGAAGGCTATTTTAAAAAGAATACTCAACTCCTGCAGATGAACCGCAACAAACTATTTGAGGATAACGCCGAAAACTACCAGCAACCCGAAATGTACAAAATGGATTTTGTGGTCGAGACCGGCGATGCATACGGAGCAGACCTTACTATTAAATACGAATACAAACGTAATTACATCTGGTTTGTTTATGCTCTTGGTTATGTAACACGTTTTGACGGATACGATAATTACTATCCACATTACGACCGCAGGCATAACATTAATATTGTGGCAAACCGCACCTTCGGCAAGAACCTGAACTGGGAATTCGGACTACGCTGGAATTACGGAAGCGGATTCCCGTTCACCCCATCATCGGGATATTATGAAAAGATCCCGATGTCTACTGTAAATACTGACTACACAAACACTAACGGCGACCTCCAGATAATCTTTGGCGAACTGAATTCTCACAGACTAAGCGACTATCACCGCCTTGACGTTACGCTAAAATATCATGTCGACCTTTCAAAGAACAGCAGTTTCGAAGCTTTGTTAAGCGTTACCAATGTATATAACAGGGAAAACTTCTTCTATGTTGACAGGGCAACACTTAATACAGTTTATCAGTTACCGGTCATTCCAAGTATAGGTTTAACATATTCTTTTTAATATGGCTCTGGCAAAGTATATTTTTGTTACCGGCGGAGTAACTTCGTCGTTGGGAAAAGGAATTATTTCCGCTTCACTTGCAAAACTGCTGCAATCAAGAGGCTATTCAGTAACCATACAGAAACTCGACCCCTATCTGAATGTCGATCCGGGAACACTGAATCCGTATGAACATGGCGAATGTTTTGTAACTGACGACGGAGCCGAAACCGACCTTGACCTGGGACATTACGAAAGATTCCTGAATGTCAATACATCTCAGGCAAACAACGTCACAACCGGCAGAATATACCAGAACGTCATAAACAAGGAAAGGCGTGGCGATTACCTTGGAAAGACCGTACAGATAATTCCGCATGTTACCGACGAAATCAAACGTTGTATAAAACTCCTCGGTACAAAGCATAAGTTCGACATTGTTATTACAGAAATTGGCGGAACAGTAGGCGACATGGAATCTCTGCCTTATATTGAATCCGTTCGTCAGCTTAAGTGGGAACTCGGGAATCGTGTCCTGAGCATTCACCTTACACTTGTTCCTTATCTTAATGCAACCGGTGAATTAAAAACAAAACCAACGCAACACTCGGTTAAAATGCTTTTAGAAACTGGAGTGCAGCCCGATATCCTTGTTCTGCGAACCGAGCATCGCCTTACACCTGAAGTCAGAAAAAAAGTTGCGCTTTTCTGTAACGTCAACACAGAATCTGTTATCGAATCCCGCGATGTATCTACGATATACGAAGTACCTGTCCTGATGAGCGAAGAAAAACTTGATGAGATCGTTCTTAAGAAACTTGGCCTTCCGTTCAAAGGCAAACCCCATCTCGAACCATGGAAACAGTTCCTGAACAAGCTTTATAACAATAAATCACAAATTACCGTAGGACTTGTAGGCAAATATGTTGAACTTGCCGATTCATATAAATCCATACTTGAATCATTCATACACGCCGGCTCTGCCAACGATTGCAAGGTCAACGTCACACTTGTTCATTCCGAAACCATTACCGAACACAACCTTAAAGAAAAAATGAAAGGTCTTTCAGGTATACTTGTTGCTCCCGGATTCGGACACAGGGGTATCGAAGGTAAGATCATGGCCATACAGTATGCCCGTGAAAACAATATGCCATTCCTTGGTTTATGTCTCGGTATGCAATGCGCAGTTATCGAGTTCGCACGTAACATCCTTGGAATGAAAGATGCTAATTCCACTGAAATGAACTCTATGACACGGCACCCTGTAATTGACCTCATGGAAAGCCAGAAGGAAATTACCGACAAGGGCGGAACAATGAGGCTTGGCTCGTATCCCTGTAATGTTATTAAGAATACTCTGGCCTATAAATGCTACGGCAAGACAAAAATAAACGAACGTCACCGCCACCGTTATGAATTCAACAACGAATATCTTGACGAATTCGTAAAAGCAGGAATGATTCCCAGCGGTATCAACCCCGACTCAGGACTTGTTGAAATGATGGAGATCCCGTCACACCCCTGGTTTATAGGAGTCCAGTTCCATCCCGAATACCGCAGCCGCGTCCTTGACCCTCACCCGCTTTTCGTAAACTTCGTAAAGGCAATGATAAAAGCAGGGAAGTAAAACTCCGATGACTTTTTTAATATTTGAGTTATATTTTGTAATTTTGAAAAATGAAGAATAACTCATTGGAAATTAAAAAGATTATCAATCACTGGATTTCTACTTCTGATAATGATTATGATACTATGATGAACCTTTACGATGCTAAGGATTATCAATGGTCATTGTTTATCGGACATCTGGTTGTCGAAAAACTATTAAAAGCCGGCGTTGTAAAAAAGACGAATGATCATGCCCCTTTTACACATGATTTAAGAAGATTGGCTAAACTTTCAGAAATAAAATTTAGTGATGAGCATACCAAATGGTTTGATACGATTTCTACATTTAATCTAAATGCAAGGTATGACGACTATAAGCAAAACTTCTACAAAAAATGTACTCCTCAGTATACAGAGACCTGGATTTCTAACATTAAACAACTAAGAGAATGGATAAAAATGAAGCTATAAGAATTGCTAAAAGATATATTAAAACTATTAGTCGTAAGTACCAGATTGAAAATGCAATCCTGTTTGGCTCATTTGCAAAAGGCACTAACCATAAAGACAGCGATATAGATTTAGCTATTGTTTTTAATTCCGTTGACGATATCATTGATATGCAGATTGAACTTATGCAATTAAGAAGTGATGAAGATTTATTAATAGAACCACACCCTTTTATTAAAGCCGATTTCAATATCTCCAACCCTGTAGTTGCAGAAATCATAAAGAATGGCGTAAGATTATAGAAGGTTCCACCCCTAATACCGCGTCCTTGACCCTCACCCGCTTTTCGTAAACTTCGTAAAGGCAATGATAAAAACATCGAAGCAATAACCTGCTTCGTAAATAACGGCTACTTTCTTCGTATTGTCACGTAGTGACAAAATATTTCTAACAATAAAAAAAGTGAAAAACCGTGCCGTAGGTACGGAACAGAAAGGACTACTTCCTTGTAATCACAAACGTAGTAGGAATATTAAATCCTATCCTTATATAATGAGGCCTGAACCTTGTAGTGGTCTCTGCAAGCCATATCTTTTCATTCATGGCCGGAGCATTTGTTATAAAAAAATGAAATACATGCCGGCGCCCGGTGTGGTACTCGAACCCGAGCGATGCAGTGTTCCTTACTTTGCCGCCCCCGATCTCCGACGATATCTGGTTGGGTAAAAGCATCGAAAATTCACCGGTGAAAGAAAGTTTAAAGTTTAATTTGATCGCAAATGCAGCCGTAAATCCAAGTACATTATTTTTATCATCCTTTGTTGCAACAAGGTTTCGGTGAAGAACAAAGGGAGCAAGCTGCAGACTGAACGTTTCCCCGAATTTCCGCGATACCAGAAGCTGATGGAAATAATAAAAGCGTGCCCACGGCCGGTCTACCCCATCAGGAAAAGTCTGTGTTTCGTTCGAAAAGGCTGTGTTGGAATAAAACGTCAGTGACAATGGAAAAGTTTTTGTCCCCCTAGTCTGGCGAAAAAGATTCACCTTAATGTAACCGTCAAATATTTTCTGCATTGTGCCGATACCAAGTCCGCCTGAAATCCATTTCGAAAATCCGTAATCGAAACCGATATGAGACGTAGCCTGATACAATCCGAATAAATTGTCGAATCCTCCGCTTATTGCGCCCATGCGGTGTCTTAAAAGCATCTTCATTTCGCCGTATGGAACAGGTTCGGTACTCTGTCCGTTAAACAGCCTGTGTGAAAAAAAAGGACTTACAACTATAGTCTCAGCACTGTCGTCTTTAATATCCATTAAGGGAATATTGTCCTGCGAGAAAGCAGCGCTTGCAAAAATTGAAACATATAATATAATGAATGCTGTTCTTTTCATAGATCTCATTCTGCAGGGTTCTGCATCCATTTCTTCAACTGCTTTAGTTCACATGTGGTCAGATACACCCCCTGATGATCGTTGTTTTTTACTGTAGTATATAACAATTCACCGTGGGAATTTATATATTCAATAATTACAGGGAACGAATCAAGGTTACAGCCCGGTACTCCGTCCATTCGATGACATGATATACACTTGTTATCGAACATAGTTTTAACGACCGGGTTGTAGTTAATGTATGTAGTATCACAATCTGTATTCATGTTATCCCCGAAAAGGTCTTCTTCGTTTTCCGATCGACATGAAAATAACAATAATATTAAAAGAAGGTATAAAAATCTCATAAAAGAAGAATGGATAAGCCTACTTGATCCCTGTGCTGATAACCTTAAACTCTATCCGTTTATTCATTTCCCTGCCCTCCGAGTCATTGTTGAACGCAATGGGAAAACTTTGTCCGAAGCCCTTTACCATCATACGTTCTTCTTTAGTTCCTTTTGAGATCAGGTAATCGGCCACTGCCGTTGCCCTGTTCTCGGAGATGGTCTGATTTTCTGCCGAATCGCCTTTATTGTCAGTATGTGCGTGCAATTCAATAACCAGTTTCTTGTTTATTTTCATGAATTCGCAAAAGCGGTTGAGTTCGGGATACGATTCAGGTTGTATCTCTGCAGTTCTGCCTTTAAAGAAGATATTGTTAAGCCTTACGATCTGGTCAGCAATAAGAGGAGCCATATAAAGATTCTGCTCTTCTATTTCGGTATAATTCTCAAGTTTTGTTACGTCGCAGTTTTTCGAAACACAGTAGTATCCTTCGGCATAGCCGCGATAACCGTATAGTTTTCCGCGGGGAAGAATTATTTTATAATCCCCATTCATGGGATCGCTCCTTGCAATACCGGCTTCGGCGCCGTCGGGCAGGATCTCGTATATCACACGGGCTTCGACGGCCTCCATTGTACGCTCGTTAACGACTTTCCCGGAAATAAGAACAACGGGTTCACTGCCCTGACCGGAAAGGATCAGCGACATGTGGATCAAAAATAAAACTGTTATATATCTGGTCATTTTCTCTGAGATATTACAATTACAAAAGTAGTGAGCCGAATCGAATTTCCAAAATTGTTTCTGTTAAACTGATTTTATCTGTCAATACTTGCATTCCGGGCAATCCAGTCAACATACAAAGAACTCAGATCAGTTCTTTTTTAATTCAATAATTGTGCAGCATGTTAAAGATAAAAAGAAGATAATTTCAAAAACGACCAGACTCATTAAGTGAATATCAGCCTATTGTAACCGAAATAAAAAAAACGTTTCATAGGTCAGGCGTTATTTTGAATTTTCAAAATAAAACAATACTTTTGAACGTAAAACAAAATATAATTAAAACTATGAAAACCATCACAACTTTATTGAAAGGCGGAGCATTCTTAAGCATTCTCTTATCATCTTTTATTTTCTGGAGCTGCGGTTCTGATAATAATAAAGATGAATCTCAACAAGTAGTAGAAGAACAGGTTGACACTGCACAGTATAAAGCCGATGCTCAAAAGATGGTAAAGGAGTTCCCTTCTCCTTTCGAAGTGACAGATATGCTTAATAAATCCGGCGCCAGTTATATTATTGGCATTTCCAATCCTACCGAAAATGCTGAAAAATATATTACTGCAACTACCCGTTCTGTTAACCTTGGAATATACGGCGCTGATTTAAGTTATGCTGTAACTTACAACAAGAAGCAGGAAACAACAAAGTATCTGGCTGCAAGTCAGGTTTTGGCAAACAGCCTGGAAATCAAGACAAATTATGACGAAGCTTTCCAGAAGAAAGTTGATGCGAACATCAACCAGAAAGATACTTTGAAAAAAATGTTTGTAGATCATTTCAGCAAGGTGTATGATGAATTGAGTACCGTGGACAGAACGAATATTTCTGTCATGGTGCTTTCGGGTGCAACAATTGAAGGGATATACCTTACCGCCCAACTTACAGACATGGCAAAAAACAAGACCGAGATGATGAAAACCATTGCCGCACAAAAGGACCCCATTAATAAACTGGCAGGTATTCTTGCCCTCTACAAAAACAACACCAAACACACCCAACACA
>CAZEWB010000055.1:0-11323 GCA_964515655.1 uncultured Bacteroidales bacterium | reverse complement strand
CTTCGTCTACATTCGATAATGAAGAATTAGAAATTATTAAAACAGGTCTTTCCTTTTCACCTGAGGCATCAGTATAGCGAAGGTTAAGAGGAAAGACCTGTTTTAATAATTTCTAATTCTTCATTATCGAATGTAGACGAAGTTATTGCTGTTAAAATTTCAAAAACTCATTATAATAATGGTTTTTGTTTCAAAATACCAAAAGAAACTCTTTCTTCTCCTCTCCCAAATGAATTTTCATCAATTCACATTAATAGTTTAGCTTCTTTTAGCGTAAATATTTTTAGTTCCCGCAAAAAATCTGTTGTTTTAAAACGAGACTTTGTTTCGTATATTATTGATAAAGTAAAAGATACTATTGAGTTAGAATAAAATAGGTAAGTTATTAGACGAAATGACCTTATCGGTAACTTTATGAGGACAATTCTAACCATATTGCTTTTAGTTGGTTTTTATCAAAGTTCATTTGGTAGTTGTTCTGATGACGACCGGACTTTAACAGAAATGCTGTTTCAGGGAAAACCAGGGACATTTTTTACTTGCAAAGTTTTGTATTTTTCAACTCCGACCTATCCTGACAGTGTAATCGTTTCTAATTCTGACAGAAGTATTGACGGAACTGCAACAGTTGAAATACTGGAAGTTTATTTTGGCAATGTTGACACCAATATTGTAACACTTCGGGCAGGTTTTTACATGACAGTTGGTATGATCTATCTCATTTATACAGGTGGCAGCGGACGTGTTTTTGGTTTCGGTGGCAATTGTGACAGATGGTCAAAACAAGTTACCGGCAATCCTGCAACTACAAATGAGTTACTTATCCTAAAACAGTTTTCAGACATTTTCAAAAACAAATCATCAGGACAATACACTTTTACCAATTCCAAAAATATAGTTATTGCTGAAGGACAGTTTAAGAGAGGCAAGCCGATTAAGATCTGGAAACATTACTATGCCAATGGGACAATAAAAGCCAATTTTGATTTGAATAAAAATATTACATCTCAATATTCTGCAAATGGTTTTGTTAAATCCAGAAACACTGTAAATAAAAACATCGGTTTTTATGAGCAGTTTTCCAATAAGGTAAATGGGCTATTAACTTTCACTTACAAGGAAGTAAAAAATGACACAGGTATAGTTATGACAGTTTCTGAATACTTTGATAACGGTAGCATAAAAATTTTATCAAGTCAGGTAAACATTAATATCAAAGGTGTCGATTATTATTCAACAGGCAAGACGGGTGAATATAAAGAATATTATTACAACGGTAAAGTTAAAGTTACAGGACAATACTTTCTGGACAAACGAATTGGACTTTGGAAATGGTATCACGAAAATGGAGATTTTAACACAGAATTTGACTACAAAGATGGTACGGGGAAACAATAGAGAACTAATGATAATCTAGCAACCGGCCGGTGACCCTAAATACGATTTGTGCTGATCATTCCTCCTCCTCAACCACCCTCTTCCCCCTCCACACCTTTATCCACTTCGGCACCGCATCAATAAGAATTATCCAAACGCAAATTACGATAACAACAGTAAAAATCAGGTTTATCACGCCTCCTGTTCTTGTGCTTTCTTCCATGGCCTGGGGCCAGTAAATATTCGTAACATTTTTGAATCCTGCGGTTAGTGTTGTAATGCCGACAAAGATCATCGGAATAATTGTGATCCACGCATATTTTATTTTTCCCCTGTTTATAATATAACTTGTTCCTATTGCAAGGGCAATGGTTGCCAGCAACTGGTTTGCGCTTCCGAACATTGGCCATATGGTGGCAACTGAACCCGAATAAATAAAATATCCCCATGCAAAAACCACTATGGCGCTTGCCAGAAGGTTTCCCGGAAGCCAATTGGTGCGGCCAAAAGGTTTGTATATCTTTCCCATCGCTTCCTGCATAACAAAGCGGGCAATACGAGTTCCGGCATCAATGGTAGTAAGGATAAAGAGAGCTTCGAACATTATTGCAAAATGGTACCAGTAGGACATAAGGCTGGACATTCCAGGAATTGAAGAAAATATCTGCGCCATGCCCACTGCCAGTGATACGGCGCCACCGGTGCGGCCAACGATTGTTTCGCCAACTTCTTTCGACAGCATCTGAATATTCGATTCGGTAAATCCCATAGCATGAAGTTGCGGGAGAATAGTCTGCAGTTTTTCAGCAGGAACATTTATCATAAAATAATCGAGAGGTAAAAGACTGGCTGCCGCGATAAGCGCAAGTATGCTTACAAGTCCTTCGGTAAGCATGGATCCTACTGCAATGAATTTTATGTCTTTTTCATTCATCAGCATTTTGGGCGTGGTTCCTGAACTCACCAGTGAATGAAAGCCTGAAATGGCGCCGCAGGCTATAGTAATAAACAGGTACGGAAAAAGAGTTCCGGGAATTATTGGTCCTCCACCACCTGAGAACATTGTAAAAGCGGGCATCTTAAGATTAGGCGCCACAACAATTATTCCGACAGCAAGCATGGCAATAACTGTTATCTTCATTATCGAACTCAGATAATCGCGCGGCGCAAGCAAAAGCCACACGGGCAATACAGAGGCAAGGAAACCATAACCTGCAAGTAAAATTGTAAGCGAATGATGATCGAAAGTAAACCACGATGCAATTGGTGATTCGGGAATGTAACGTCCATACACAACTGCCAGAATAAGAAGGATCACTCCGAATATGGTTGCTTCAATGGTCTTGCCCTTTCTTACATTCTTCATCCAGAAGCCCATTGCCAGTGCTATAGGAATAGTTGCTGCAATAGTAAAAGTTCCCCACGAACTCTCGGACAATGAGTTTACAACAACAAGACCTAACCCGGCAAGCGCAACAATAATAATTATAATAACTGCAACTGAAGTAGTGATCCCGCTCACCTTACTTATTTCGCAGCGTGCTATTTCGGCAATTGATTTCCCGTCGTGCCGAACAGAGGCGGTCATAAGAACCAGATCGTGTACTGCTCCGGCCATCACAGCGCCGACAAGCATCCACAAAAATCCCGGGAAGTACCCGAACTGGACGGCCAGCACCGGCCCGACCAAAGGACCTGCGCCTGCAATTGCAGCAAAGTGATGCCCGAAAAGAACCCATTTATTGGTGGGATAATAATTCTGACCATCGTACAATCGATTGGCAGGTGTAACCCTCGAAGGATTCAGTGCCAGGACTTTTGCGCAGATAAAACTGAAGTAAAAACGATAAGCAAGTGCGAATATCACCAGTGCACTTACCACCAAATACATAGCATTCATGATGTCACTGTTTTGCAAATCAAAATTATAAAAAATTAAATGAATATTTTGTGTATAAAAGTCAGGGTAATAAAATCAAGATTTCTTCTTTCCTTCGCATTTTCCGTCCCGCACGGTTCGAAATGACTGAGTTAAAATATTATGCAAATCTTCTAGATGATTTTTATTCCAAATTCAACAACAGCGTAATATCATGCTGATTAGATAGATGGAAGATTGATTGGTTGATTAGTCAGGGAAAAATATACAGAACATTTTTTTTGGTTTATAATTTAAAAATTTGTTGTATTATTGCTTCACATTTTCAGCGCAAATTTAACGGGTTCTGGTTTGTACCTGAAAAAAGTCAAAAAAATGAATTTTTAGAACCCGCCTAAAACAATTTTTAGTAATGGAAACTAAAACTATAAACATCATTAATATTAATCCTTCAATTGAAGAAATAAAAGTAACGGCATCAATATGTCCGGTAAAAGCAAAAAACACGGTTTATGAAATTATTACCGAACTTAGAACAAACATCGAGCAGTATGAAAAGTTCCTGAAGAAGCTTGAAAAAGAAGATATGATTGAGGAAAAATATTCGATAATGAATCCTCCGCCAAAGATTCCCGGTTGGTAGAATCTGCTGCAATTCCCTGGTAAATAATAATTTTTAAAATAACAGAGAAATGGAAACACTTGAAAAAGTAAAGACTGAAGAATTGATCATTGGAAGCACTAAACGTGTTCAGCAATTAAAGAAAGACCTTGTTTCAAAAGCGTGTTATGACGGAAAATACGAAGTCGGTATTTTTGTTGACATAGACAGGGCGAAATTGTATACTGATGCATACAAAGAATTTCAATCCGAAGAACCTGTGATCAGCAGGGCAAAAGTATTAAAGCATGTACTTTCGAACATTCCTATTGCGATTTTGAATAACGAATTGATCGTTGGGAATCCTCATGCCGATCCCCATGCATTGCCTGTTTTCCCTGAAATAAACGTAACTCTCCTTACTGAAGCCATTGCTGACGGATATGTACTTGATAAGGACAAAGTAACTGCCGAAGAACTTGTAAAATTCTGGACAGGAAAAACCATATCAAGTAAGGTGTCAGAGAACATGAGTGAACAAACCAGGGACATTGTAAACAATGCCTCATCCTTTATTTCTTTCACATGGAAAGACGGAATACAGCATTGCGTGCCTGATTGGAATTATACATTCGAAAACGGTATAAATAATATAAGGAAGAAGATCAAAATTAAATATGATGAAGTCTTCAACGAGATTGACAAAGGAAATTCTTTAAAGTTAACCGAACTCATTAACAGGAGATATCAATACGAAGCCATGCTTATTTCACTTGATGCCCTTGAAATATTTACTGACAGATTCAGTAAACTTGCATCCGATATGGCTTCTAAGGAAACTGACCATGAAAGAGCAAAAGAATTAAAAAATATAAGTAAATTACTTTCTACAGTTCTTAAGAAAACTCCTGAAAGCTTTCAGGAAGCATGCCAGGGATTTTACTTTTTACATCTTATTCTGAATTGTATTGACAGCGCTGCCTTTGGTTCACTATGCCGGATTGACCAGTGTTTATGGCCATTTTATGAAAAAGATGTAATAAGTGAAAAAAATATTACACGTGCCGAAGCGCAGGAATTGCTCGAATGCCTGATATTAAAAGTAGAGGCTTTAGGCGGATTTTTCTCAAGAGTACGAAGGTTGCACTTTGAAGGAAACGGCGCTTTGCCGATATGGACAATCGGCGGGGTTAACAAGGATGGTTCCGATGCCTGCAATGAATTGACCGACACTTTACTTCAGGCTGCCCGGAGTGTACGGTGCAACCAACCGACCATTTCTATATTGTATCATAAAAAGATGAGAGCATCATCACTGGCCGAGGCGATCAAAACAGTCAGGTCGGGTTTGGGATATCCTTCATTCACAAATTTAAACTGGGCGGTTACAAGTCTTATGAGGCAGGGCATGCCGATAGAGGCTGCCCGTAATGCCGGTGTTGTCGGATGTGTTTCCGTTTGCCCGGTAGACTCCTGCAACACTACAAAACGCTTAGCACTTGAAATAATTGCCGCAAAATCTCTGGAGCTGGCATTAAACGAAGGAAAGTGTTTGATCACGGGTAAATTATTAGGCCCCGAAGAAAAACCCGCCACTGAGTTTAAGTCGTATGATGAGCTATTTGAAGCAGTTCAAAAACAATATGCCTACACAGTAACAACAGCCGTCAATGTACGTAACCTGTCAAGGCACTACGAGAAAATTTACAGGCCAAATCCGTTAGCATCTTCATTTCACAGAACTCCGCTTGAAAAAGGTGTTGATGCAGTTACTTATGAGGACTATCCCAATAATTACTGGTTGAACATTATCGGTGCGGTAAATGTTGTCAATTCCCTGGCAATTATAAAGAAGCTGGTTTTTGAAGATAAAAAATATACCATGGCTGATTTTATAAATGCCGTAAGAACAAACTGGAAAGGTCTGGAAAGCTTCAGACAGGAAGTTATCAATAAAGTTCCTAAATACGGGAACGATGACCCTTATGTTGACAAAGTTGCTTATGATGTATTTAAAATGTTTTCAGATGTAGCTGAAAAAACCTACGATATTAATGGCGGTTATTGGTCCATTTTAGCTCAGAGTGTTTCTATTTATCAGTCTACTGCTAAAATGACCGGCGCATTGCCCGATGGTAAATTAATAGGATTTCCTCTGGCCGATGGAGGAATTTCGCCCGATCATGGTACCGATAAAAACGGTATTTTCTCTGTTATAAGTTCAGGAAGTAAAGTTGATCATTACAGGACAAAGGGATTATTGCTGAATCAATGGATAGCTCCCGAAATGCTCCAGGGTGAAGATGGAATAGAATGGATGAAAGCCCTGATGGAAATGTGGTGCGATAAAGGACTTTCGCAGGTTCAGTTTAATGTGGTTGACCCTAAAATCCTGCGGGCTGCGCAAATAAATCCGGAAAAATATCCGCATCTCACTGTACGGGTATCAGGTTATACAGCCAACTGGGTGAAACTTACAAAGAATTTACAGGAAATGATCCTTGCCAGAACTGTTCAGGTGAATTGACCGTGGAAAAATGCCTGATAACTAAAATAGTTAAGGACTCCATTCTTGATGGGCCGGGGTGCAGATATGTCGTCTTTGTAAAAGGATGTAATCTTAACTGCCCCTGGTGTCATAATCCTGAAGCAAAATCACCGAAACAGGAAATATTTACATATTCCAAATTCTGTATTCATTGCGGTAACTGCGTTAAAGCATGCGATTCAAATGCTCAGCCGGATATTACACCTGTTATTATTGATAACCAAAATGCAGAAAAATTCTTCAGGTCCGTCGAAGCATGCCCCACGAATACATTGGAGTATGCGGGAATTGAATATTCCACCGATGATATAATTTCCGATATGCAGAAATTCAGTATCATGTATTCCAAAACTAAAGGCGGTTTAACCATTTCAGGCGGAGACCCTTTATTTGTTCCGGATTTTTCTTTTGAACTGTTTAAAAAAGCAAAAGAAGCAGGTTTTCATACGGCAGCAGATACAGCATTGACATATAAATGGGATCTGATAAATAAGTTTAACGATGTTGTTGATCTGTGGCTGGTTGATATAAAACACACGGATGATAGTGATCTAAAGACAGATTTAACCATCGAAAATCTGTTAAAACTTGCCGGTTTGCCTGGTTCACATTTATGGATCAGGGTGCCTGTTGTTCCGGGTTATAATGATAAAGAACAGATCCTGGAGAAAATGGCCATACTGATTAAAAAAGCCGGAAATGCAATAGAGCAGGTTTCACTTTTGCCCTTCCATCCTTTTGGTTCTGCAAAATACGAAGCGCTTTGTACGGATTACGCCTATACTGGTGTTGAACATCTGGATAACAGCATTATTGAAAATGCAACAGAGATATTCTCAAAACATCTTCGGCCTGAAATATTGACAAGCGGCCGGAGGATCCTACAAGGTTAAATAAACAATGCAAATATGAAGCAGCACGAATTGATTTACGACTGGAATGTTCAGGGAATAACTCCTGAAAAACCAAAGAAAAAAATTGAATTTGATGATGAAACTCTGAGAGATGGAATGCAATCACCCACTATCAGGAATCCTTCAATTGGTGATAAGATCAAAATTCTTCACCTGATGAATGAATTAGGTATTGATTCCGCCGATATCGGATTACCCGGCGCAGGTCCGGTAGTTGTTAAAGATGTTACTATTCTTGCCAAAGAAATCTGCGATAATAAATTAAATATAGGAGCAAGTTGTGCTGCACGAACGGTGGTAACAGATATTACACCGATAATTGAAATTTCACAAAAAACAGGTATCCCGATTTGTGTTGATATGTTCATTGGCTCCAGCACTATCAGAAGTTATGCGGAAAACTGGTCGATGGATCGCATGATGAAAAACACCGAAGACAGTGTTAAGTTTGCCAAGAAAAACAAACTTCCCGTTATGTATGTAACCGAGGATACAACAAGGGCTCACCCTGAAACAATCAGTGCACTGTATAAATGTGCTATTGAAAACGGAGCAGAGCGGATTTGTGTTTGTGAAACAGTGGGACATGCCGCACCTTATGGGATTTTTATCCTGATAATATTTGTTAATGATATTGTAAAGGAAACAGGCGTGGTCGTCAAACTCGATTTCCATGGACATTGCGACAGGCATCTTGCCCTCCCTAACACTATCGCAGCAATTATTGCAGGCGTCGACAGGGTGCATGGCTGTGGATTGGGTATAGGAGAACGCAGTGGAAATACGCCCATGGATCTGCTTCTTATCAATCTGAAATTGATGGGTTGGATTGACAATATATTAACCAAATTACCGGAATACAGCAAAGTGATCTCTGAAGCATGTAATATTCCTATACCATATAATTATCCGGTTCTTGGTGAAGATGCTTTCAGGACAGCAACAGGCGTTCATGCAGCTACAGTTATTAAAGCCATGAAAAAAGAAACTGATGTATGGTTAGCTGATGCTGTTTATTCAGGAGTTCCGGCAAGTATGGTCGGATTAAAGCAAAAAATTGAAATTGGCCCGATGAGCGGTAAATCAAATGTCATTTTCTGGCTCGAAGAAAGAAATATTAAACCTTCGGAATATCTGGTTGATACTATTTTCAATTTCGCAAAACAAACAAACACGATCTTATCCGAAGATCAGATAAACAAAATGATAGTTGAATCATTAGTGTTTTAAGTTTGTCAATTAAAAAATTGAAAACAAAATATTTTAACCTTCAGCAACATACGTAATAACTGATATTTAAATTACCTACCCAAAGGAACCCTCTGTCTATCGCATGTCGCGAGTGACAGTACAAGCATCGGAGAGATCTTGAGCCGATAACAGGTCGCATTTACTTTGGATTCCCCTTTAATTATTTTTTTAAATCACTACAACTTAATTAATATTGTATATTTGAACAATGAAAATCCATTAAGATGAAAAAAATATTTACGATTGTCATATTGTTTTATTCCATAACTGTTTTCGGCCAGAACTGGCAGCAGTACCCATATACCCCTCCGGGAAGCACCATTACATTTCCTCTGGATGACGGCCCTCACTCAGGAAATACACTTACAGAATGGTGGTATATCAACCTGCATCTTGTTGGTTCTGCTCCGGCTTATAAAAAATACGACGTAATGTTATGTTACTTCAGCAAACCTGCAAACATGAGGATATTCAACATTGCAGATCCTGAATCCGGCCTTTTCGACACTGATGTCAACCGGTCGCAGTTTGCTTTATCCGAACAGGCAGGACATTGGGGACTTTCGTACTCACCTCTTTTCATTAACGATTATTCGAACTGGACCTATCCCACCGACAGCATTCCTTATAAATATGTTTATCATGCCGAAAACCCGTTCCCTTACAATGGCGACGAATTAGACATTACTGTTACAAGCAACCGTCCTCCTCTTAATGTAGGTGGAGATGGTTATATTGCAATAGGCGATCAGGGCGACTTCTCATATTATTATTCATACACCAATATGAGTGTTGAAGGAAGCATTAAATTCAACGGAACGACAGATGTGATAACTTCAGGCATTGGCTGGATAGACAGGCAGTACGGACCTTTTACCGTAGGAATAAATACAGCCAACCAATATGAATGGTTTAGTATGCAATTGGATGAACCCGGCGTGACCTGGGGAACACCTCAGACACCTTCGGAATTTAATATATGGCAAATTTATAATGATACGAACAACGTGCCGAATACACCTGATTGCAGGTCTGTAAGCGGAATACTTCCCGGCGATATACAAGACACTACTTCGGATTTTATTTATGAACGAACCGGATACTGGTACGATGCTGCCAATAATGTTTATTATTCCGGCAGCTGGCGCATGATCAACCCTGCTCACGATATCTGTCTTGATATGATCCCTACAATAACCAACCAGGTGATAGATGTAACTCTGTTTAAATTCTGGGAAGGCGGTACAGTTGTAAAAGGCACGGTACAAGGCCAGCCGGTCGATGGTTTGGGCTTTGCCGAACTTGTAGCAAAACATAATACAAATATGGCATGTCCTTCTATTCCAATAGGTTTAAACATTATATACGATACGGATCATTACCAGTTAACCTGGAACGCCGGTTCACCCGGAACTTTTCCTATAGGTGGTTACAGGGTTTACAGGTCAACATCAAACGATGGATACTGGAGATATCTTGGAACAACAACAGGACTAACCTATAATGATTACACCGCATCTGTTGATACCGTATTTTTCTATACCGTTTCCAGTTTCGATAACCAGACGGCAGTTTCTGCAAGTGGTTATGCTTCCTCTGTAACAGGAATTAAAAATGTTCCTGAAGATGAAATCACAATAATGGTTTATCCTAATCCTGCAAACAACCAGATAACAATAGATATTCCTGCATTTGGTTCAACAAAGAACGCGTTACTGGAGTTATCGGATGTTGAAGGCAGGCTGTTAAAAAGCGAAATCATATCAACGAGCATAAATCAACTTGATATTTCATATCTGTCATCAGGCATCTATGTTTTAAAGGTAACTGACAGTAAAGGGATTGCTGTAAAAAGGTTTACAAAAGAATAGATATTCACTCACTTCTCACAGGGTTATAATCAGTCTGTGATATAAAAACTTATACCTTTGCAGAAAAAACAATGGGCTACATTGAACTTGAAGGCATGGAGTTTTACGCGTACCACGGGCATTTCCGCGAAGAGCAGGTGGTTGGCAACAAGTTTATTGTTGACCTGCAGATAGGGACTGATACCGATAAAGCCGCAAAAAGTGACAATCTTAAAGATGCACTCGATTACCAGAAGGTGTATGAACTTGTTTCAACAGAAATGTCGAAGAAATCCTTTCTTCTCGAAAACATTGCAGGACGGATAAAAGAAAGAATGCTTTCAGATTTTCCGCAGATATCATATTTAAAACTAAAGGTTTCCAAAGTAAACCCCCCGCTTGGCGGAAAAGTGCAGAAAGTGAGTGTTGTTCTGGAATATGGCAAAAAGGATTCCTTGTAAAGTGAGCGGACAAAAAAATTGTATTCGTTTTAATGAACAATGCCAAATATTCAATTTTCAATGAACATATTTTTACTTCGAATTACGAAAAAGATCATACGAAAATACGAAATACGAAAACAGTAACAAGTAACCTGTAACAATCAAGTTCGTTTCTGGTTACTGGTCACTTGTTTCTGGTAACTGGTTCGTAATTCGTATATTCGTACAAAATTCGTAATTCGAAAGTTCATTGAAAATTTCTATCTTTGCACGTTTTCTGAAAATTCATGTTGAAAAAGCACTTCCATAAAATTCTTCTTTCACTGTTCTTTTGCGCAATACTATTACCATTGCTGTTCCAGAGTTTCAATATAAAGGACATTTATAAGCTCAAGGGCGCGTATGTCCCTGCCCCAAAGCCTGATTTCAGTTTTGCCAATTATTTCGATGAAAAGTTTCA
>CAZEWB010000054.1:9628-11555 GCA_964515655.1 uncultured Bacteroidales bacterium | reverse complement strand
TCTTTTAATTTCTCTTGCCATGCCATATCCAATTCACTGGGGGGTTGCCCTGGCTCGTAAAAGGAACTCATCATTGACAAGTATTTGGGTTGCTGACTGTGGAGATCCGTTTATTATGAATATCGGGTACAGATATAAGCTTCCGTTTTATTTCAGGTATATTGACAGATGGTATTCCAGATACCCTGACTATATATCTATTTCGCAAATAACATATATTAATAATTACTGCAGTGAATGCCATAATAAGATAGTTGAGATACATCAGGGCTTCCGCTTCGATAACGTTAAACTGGCCGAAGAACAGGACCATACGGGCATAGTAAAGTTTGCTTTTGCTGGAGCATTTATAAAGGGAGCCAGAGATCCGAAGAGTTTTCTGCAGTATCTTACTACCGTAAAAAATGATTTCAGTTTTATTATTTACACAAATAACGATGAACTGGTTAAACCATTTTATACTGAACTAAAAGACAAGCTTGTAATAAAAAATACAATTCCAAGAGAAATTCTATTATATGAATTAAGTAAAATGGATTTTCTGGTAAATTTTGGTTACGATCCTAAAGTGGCATCGCCAAGTAAACTTATTGACTACAGCCTTACAAAGAGGCCGATCCTGAATATCGTCTCAGATGAGATTAACAGGAAGATGGTAGACGAGTTCCTTTTGCGCGACTATTCAAACAGATTTATTGTCCTTGATCTGGATAAATACAGGATTGAGAACGTTGCCAACAGGTTTTTGGAATTATGCAACAGGGTACCTGTATAGTGATTTTTGAATACTTGTTTAATAGATAAAATCATAACAGAACAATATCGGTAAATATTTTCTATTTTTGTTCTGATTTTGTTTTAATAATTCAAAAAAAGAGAATGATAAAGGATATTGCATATTTTCTTGATAAGATCAGTAACAGGCGATTTTTTGACGAAGAGCCCGTATTCTGTTTTACATCAGATACCGACTGGGCTTCGGAGGATGTGCTGAGCGAGTATTTCCGCATTATTAACGCCCTTGATATAAAACCTACGCTATTTGTAACAAATCATTCTGAAGTAATTGATTCTAACTTCAAATCCAAAAAGATCGAAAGGGGAATTCATCCTAATTACTTAAATGACAGTTCTCACGGAAGAACATTCAAGGAAGTATCTGAAACATGTGTTAAATTTGCCCCCGAAGCCTATGGATTCAGATCTCACAGGGCCTTTGACGTTACAGATGTTACACATCTGCTGAAAAATGAGTATGGTTTCAAATACGTTTCTCATCAGATTACAATATTACAGCCATATATAAGGCCGATTCTTCATGAGTCAGGTTTGATAAACTATCCTGTTTTTTTTGAAGACGGAACTCATTTATATAATAAGTTAGATATTAACTTTAAAAGATATCTGGATATGTTCGAGAAGCCAGGTATAAAAGTTATTAGTTTTCATCCAATGAACTTTGTATTCAATTCCTCATCGATATCTTTTATGAGAAATATTAAAGATACTCTTACAAGAGAGGAATATAATAATATTTCAGCAACGACAATTTCAAAACTTAAAAACAAAAATACCGGAATAAAAGATACAGTAATTGATATTATAGAATTTGTGAAAAAGAAAAACTACAGGATCCTTTCAATGAACGAACTTTTTAATGAATTGTAAAAACAGATTATATGAGAATGCTTGAAACTGAAAGACTATTCCTGAGGCCGGTAGAAGAGGCTGATCTTGAAGAATTGCTTAAACTACAATGGGATAGAAATTTGATGACATATATGAATTTCAAACCTCTGACCATTGAGAATCAAAAAGAGTGGTTAAAGTCTTTGGGGAAAAACAATCTTGCCTTCTCTATATTTTTAAAAACTGCAGACAAGGTCAGTATAGTTGGATAACCAACACACCAAACACACCCAACACA
>CAZEWB010000054.1:3685-9618 GCA_964515655.1 uncultured Bacteroidales bacterium | reverse complement strand
TAGTTGGATTAGCAACACTGAATCAGATAGACCAGTTACACCAAAGATCTTCATGGGGAATGAAATTAAAGTCCGACTTGCAGAGTAAAGGTATTGGGTTTGAGGCTTCTTTAATTCTGCTGCACTTCGGATTTTCAATAATGAATATGCGTAAGATACATGGAGATATTCTGGTAGAGAATATTGCAAACAGAAAAATGTGTGAAAAAATCGGTGCCAGAGAAGAAGGTGTTTTAAGAAGTCATTATTACCAGAATGGGAATTTCAGAGATGTTGTTCTGGTTGGCATTCTTAAGGAGGAATTCTATAAAAGCAATAGTGAGTCTCTAAAGAAATTTGGATTATTGTAAAATCCTATCATTAGCTTATTGATAATGTAACTTGTTGTTTGATTACATTTTTTTTTAGAGTTGTTCTCTTAAAACCATATTTGTTTTAATAGTTATTTCGGTTATTGAATGTTAAGACTTTCTCGGTTTTTTACTATTTGTTTTATTCTGATGAGCTTTATTTCCCAGAGTTTGGGCGAATCTAGCATTTTGGTTCGTATTACCCCACCCGATATTTTTGGTGCACTAGCTATTGGATTCTACGTTTTAAACGGTAATTGGTTTAAATTTGGGAGATATTGGTATATTATCACTTTTATTTTTGCATTGTTTATTGGGGGTATTATTGGTTTAAATTTCAGTCAGTCAATGGTGGAAGTATTAATTCTATTGTTTTTATTTTTTATTTTTATGGTGATTATCTCTCATTTTGGGACTCCCGATGGGCTTAAACAACTCATTTATTATTTTGCCTGGGCCGGCATTCTTGCTTCGGTTTTAGGCATTTATGATTATGTGGCCACAACGGTTGGCTTACCCCGTATTTTCCCTGCAGGAACATCTGGAGAAGTGCTGTCGGGTTTCAGAAATGCCGGACAGGCAGGGGCATATGCTTTAATAGTTTTATCTGTTTTAATACCTGTAAGAAGCTCCAGAATGTTTGATCTGTTTAAATGGAAACATAAAAGAATCATAACATATAGTGTAGTAGTTACTATACTGTTTTTATTTTTAACCGGGAAAATAGCTGCATACATTGGATTTGCTATAGGAATTGCAGGTTTCTTTCTTTTACAAAGAAACTTCAGGGCGCTTTTGATGACGATAATTATTGGTGTTATTTTCTTTTTCTTGTATAATAATCTTGATGAGATTGCACCTGGTAGCTAGCCGGATTGAAGGCAAATACGATAACCGTTTATCTGAAACTGTCAGCGGGGAATCTTCTTTTATGGATGAAGATCAGTTTATCGGGAGTAATTTGAGAAAGGCAATGGAGTCTTTTTATAGTAACCCGATAACAGGCAGTGGTATTGGTGCGTTTGGCGGGGGCATATTTGACTATTATGAAATTCACAGCACGTACTTTAAAATGATTGGAGAAACTGGAATATTGGGAGTATTGGCATATATAATCTTTATGTCATTTTTTTTTAAAAAATTAAAGTATCGCTTCTACAAAGATCCCTACAGAGAGTTTTTATATTATTGTGTGCCTTTTATTATAGGTTGTATGGTCTCATGGGCATATACATATCATATGCGAAAACGCGAATTCTGGATAATGTTTGCTATCATATTCATCATTGATTATTTAATCAGAAATAATCGCAATAAATCGTCTGAGCTAAATAAAAATAATTCGGGTTTTAATGCACAGCATTAGAAAAAATTATAAAATAAAATTTGTTGAACAATCAGAATTAGATGAAATCTATTCATTTAATAAACAAGTTTTTCCAACAAAGCATAGTTCCGGAAGAATTTTAAAATTTTGGTTTTCAAAACATCCTGAAGAAATAACATTTTGTGTTATTCTAAGAGGAGAATCTGAGGAAATATGGGGGCAATCTCTTTATTCAACAACAACATATTTTTATAATGAACAATTGCTAAAGGGAGAGTGGTTTTATGATTTCATAATAAGAGAGGATAAGCGAAGGCTTGGTTTCAGCAGTGCATTGATTAATTTTGTTTCACGACATATAAATATACCAATTTTTGCAGTTGGTGCCGGGCCGGTTTCATTGAAGATACAAAAGAGTACCGGATTTAAGTTTTTGGGAGAATTGAAAAAATATATAGGAATCATTAAGCCATTGTACTTGACCACTTCACTCATGCGTGGTAATATTCCACGGAAGCGTTTCCCTGAATCTATATCAATAAAAGAAGCATCTTATTCATTAATTGATAAAGAGATTGAGTTTGACCAAAAATACGCTTTTAATAAAAATTTGATAGAATTCGGACGTGACAATGCATTTATTAAATGGAGGTATTTTTCCGGACTTCATGAATATGCCTTTTATAAGAAAGATCAAAGTGATGATTTTTTTGTTCTGCGTACTATTGTTAAAAAGAAAATTACTTGTTTAGTGTTAGTTGATTACAGATGCAATACTTCTGATCAAACTGGATTTGTATCTATTATGAAAGCTATTAAAAAGATAGCGAGGAAAGTTCATTTAGGAATATTAATAACAGGTTCATCTTTAAAATGCATTGACATCATACTTGAAAAGAATTATTTCAGGGCTATAGGCAGACACAGGCCAATCATGGCGACCGGATTACTCGATATAGATTCTGATAAGATTAGCGACAGGTCATATATTTTTTTAACATTAGGGGATTCTGACGGTGAAATAGTATGGTAGAAAACTCTGGATGCCTGGTAATTTCTCTTGATTTCGAACTATTCTGGGGCGCAAGGTATAGCCGCACGAAGGAAGCTTATAGTGCAAATGTTTTGGGGGCTAAAGAAGTAATCCCTGCAATTATTGATTTGTTTGAAGAATATGGCGTACATGCTACATTTGCCACAGTGGGATTACTTTTTTGTAATTCAAAAGAGGATATTATGAAGTATGCACCTTTTTTAAAACCAAACTATACGGATAAAGCGCTATCTCCTTATGAAAATAATTATTTGAATAGTTTGGACGATATCAAGGATCCATATCATTCTGCATTAGAAGTTATAAATTTGTTAAAGTGTAGCCCGGTTATAGAGATTGGCACGCATACATTTTCCCATTATTACTGTTGGGAGCAAGGGCAGACAATAGATGAATTTGAAGCTGATATTCAAGCTGCAGTGAGAATTGCAACCGATAATGGTGTTGAATTAAAAAGTATTGTTTTTCCTAGGAATTATGAAGTAAAAGAATATTTAAAAATTTGTATAAAATATGGGATAACATCTTACAGGGGTAACCCCGCTCATTATTTTAACAGAGAAGGTGGTTTAAAAGACAGGTTATTACGTTTTATAGATACTTACGTAAATATTAGTGGTAAAAACATATATAGTTATAATGAATTGAAGGAGGATTCAATATTTAACCTTAAAGCGAGTCGCTTCCTTAAACCATACTCATCAAAAACAGCATGGTTGGATGGTTTAAAAATGAGAAGAATAAAGCATGAGATGACTGCAGCGGCAAAGCAGAATAAAGTATATCATTTATGGTGGCACCCACATAATTTCGGGATAAATCAAGAAAAAAATCTATATATGTTAGAGGGAATATTAAAACATTATAACAAGCTAAGATTAAAGTACGGATATAGATCTTTTTCAATGAAAGAGTTTATAGATCTATTTCCATCATCATAAATGAAAGCATAATGACACTGAAGAATTTGTATAAACATATGCCAGGGTTTGTTCATGGGTTGTTTATTTCCGGATATAACATTAATGCTTACAGGATTCGTTATAAAAATAACTACAGGAAATATAGGCTTTTGTATAAAGCAAACAGTCAGTTAAGTATAGATGAACTAAAACGAATTCAATTTGACAGATTTATTGATCTGTTAAAATACGCTGTAACTCATTCGCCATTTTACAAGGATCTTTATAAAGATATAGACTTAAATGTTATTAAATCAATAGATGATATTATAATATTACCTGTCATAGATAAAGAATTGTTAAGAAAAAATATTCATAATATTTATACGATTCCAAAATCAAAATGGAATGTTTCAAAAACAGGAGGTACTACAGGTAAATCGATAGAAGTATTATGTACTTTGGACAATATTAATGAGCGTTTTGCCCTATTAGATAATTTCCGCTCTATGTTTGGATATAAATTAGGAAAAAAAACAGCCTGGTTTTCTGGGAAAAGCCTTTTAACCAATAGTGACATTAATAAGAATCATTTTTGGAAAACAGATTATTATCACAGAATCAGATATTATTCTACATTTCATATTAAAGAAGAGTTTATCAAGTATTATATAAAGGATTTACAAATCTATAAACCAGAATATGTAGTCGGATTTCCATCAAATATTGCAGAAATTGCACGATATGGCTTGTTGAATAATATTGACTTCCCGAAAAATTGCATAAAGGTTGTTTTTCCAACTGCTGAAACAGTGACTGATGATATGAGAAAGATTATTGAAGATTTCTTTAATACAAAGGTATATGACCAATACTCATCTTCAGAAGGGGCGCCATTTATCTCTGAATGCGTAAACAACAGGCTTCACATGGAACTTCAAAGTGGAGTTTTTGAAGTATTGGATGAAAACAACGAGTACGCTAATAATGGCAGATTAGTGGTTACTTCATTTACTACTTATGGAACACCATTAATTCGATATGATATTGGTGACTGTATTGAAATAGATAATGTTTTGTGCACGTGTGGAAATCAGAATCCAATTGCGATTAGGATTCTTGGAAGAATTGATGATTACATTTATTCTCCTGAAAATGGAAAAATAAATCTGGGAAATGTTTCCAATACTTTAAAAGATACAAAGGGAATTATTAAGTTCCAGGTAATTCAGGACAGTTTAAATGAACTGCTTATTAGGATAGTGGCTGATAAAAAGGAGTATGACTCAAAGACAGAGAGGATTTTCTTGTCGAACTGGCGCGACAGGGTGGGGAGTAAAATGACCGTAAAACTTGAATTTGTTGATGATATTCCAGTTGAGAAAAGCGGCAAATTCCGAATGGTAAAGAACAATATCAAACATTTAGTTGAAAAAACATAAGATATTCCGGATAACTACAGCGCCATTGTCCCTCTATAAGTTATTGAACGGACAGCTTGCTTTTATGAATCAGTATTTCGAAGTTATTGGAATATCTTCTTCGGGTGATGAGACAGAAATGGTAAAAGCAAATGAGGGGATAAGGCTGCATACTATTGAGATGACACGCACTATAAGTCTTTTCAGAGACCTTGCTGCCCTCTTGCAGATGTGCCGGTTTATAAAAAAAGAAAACCCCGTTATAGTTCACACACATACTCCCAAAGCCGGAATAATAGGGATGCTGGCAGCCTGGTTATGCCGTGTTCCGGTAAGAATGCATACAGTTGCAGGTTTACCTCTTCTTGAAGCAAGGGGATTTAAACGAAGGCTGCTGATATTTGTTGAAAAGATCACTTATGCATGTTCAACAAAGGTATATCCGAATTCTTTTGGTATAAAGGAAATTATAATCAAAAACAGGTTCTGTAAACCGTCTAAGCTAAGCATAATAGCAAACGGAAGTTCCAATGGCATTGATACTGAATATTTCTCTGAGCGATCTGTCAGCAATGGGGAATCAGAAAAAATCAGAAATAGTTATTCATTAAAAAAGGATGATTTTGTTTTTGTTTTTATTGGCAGGATAGTGGCAGATAAAGGTATTAATGAACTTGTATGTGCTTTCGAAAGAATTTGCAGTATACATAAAAATGTCAGGTTATTGCTTGTAGGGCCGGAGGAAAGTCATCTTGATCCTCTTAAAGAATCGACTTTGCGAAGAATAAAAGAGAATAACAGGATAATTAATGCAGGTTTTCAGCATGATGTACGACCTTTTTTATGTATACTGCAAACAAAACCCAACCACACCCAACA
>CAZEWB010000054.1:0-3675 GCA_964515655.1 uncultured Bacteroidales bacterium | reverse complement strand
TGTGTTGGGTGTGTTTGGTTGTGTTTTTCTGTCGCTGATAATTTCATTGCAGCCATTAATGTCTGTTACTATCGAAGGTTTCCCGAATGCACCTTTACAGGCTGGAGCGATGGGATTACCTTCGATAGTAACAGACATTAATGGCTGCAATGAAATTATCAGCGACAGAAAGAACGGCCTGCTTATTCCACCCAAAGATGAGGAGGCTTTATTCAATTCTATGAAAATGGTTATTGAAAATAAATTATTATTAAACGAAATGGCTGCAAATGCACGTAATATGATAACATCCAGATTTGAACAGAAAGTTTTGTGGGAAGCTTTGCTTGAAATTTATAATGATTCAATAATACCAAAGTGACATATTTCATAGTCCAAAGAGCGCTGTCATCCGGAGCCTGTCGAAGGAGTGCGCGGGCATGAGGAGATTCTGAAACAAGTTGCCAATGACGGATTCTTTGTAAATGCATAATATATAGATTTGTGGGAAAACATCAGTCCCGATACAATAAACCCACTTCTTCGTCACCCTGAACTTGTTTCAGGGTCTAAAACGTAATACTAATTGTGAATTGGGCATGGGGTGATACTGAAACAAGTTCAGCATGACGAGGTGGGTTGTGTGCTTTATGTTTTCCGTCATTTCTCATTGTGGCCTTACCAAAGGCTTGGGTATCAGAATGACGATTGGGGTTTTGGGCAATAATGTAATTCCCTTTGGTATAAAAAACCTCAGCAGGAAAAGCTGAAACGGGGAAGGTTGTATGTCCCTTTTTAAAATATGACAGAAAGACCAGGCAAAAGTGATGCTGATATTCTTGCGGTGCTGCATAAAGAGAATATCAATCAAGGTTTTCTTTCCAGTCTGGGCAAGCCTTTTCTTAGGTCATTATATATATACCTGATAAAAAAAGAACTGGTGATAATTAGCAGGGACGGAAATATCATAACGGGATTTGTGTCATATTCATATGATTCTTCAGGTATTATAAAGAGGTTTATTTTTTCAAGACCACAAGTAATATTTACAATATTATTCTATCTTATTAGAAGGCCATCTCTTTTCAGATCCGTGTTTGAGACGATGAAAGCACCCGGCAAATCGAACGAGCAGACAAAATCAGATGAAATTATTCCTTTCGGTGAATTACTGTCAATTACAGTAGACCCAAAGTATCAGAAAGGAGGGACTGGTACCGTGCTGCTAAAAGCTCTCGAAGCAGAACTAAAAAGATCAAACATAAAAGCATATAAAGTAGTTGCCGGGAACAAACTTGAAGGAGCAAACAAATTCTATCAGAAGAACGGATTTATCCTTGCCAAAACCGTTAATATTCATGGCGATTCGCTTTCCAGTTTATATGTAAAAAGATTAGAATAGCTCCAAATTATAATTATTCTTTTCGGTATTTTACAAACATTTCATGCATTTTGAATATTCTTTCGTTTCTTCGCTGTAAAATTACAATAGAAAAATCTCATGTACAGATACTTTTTTAAGCGGCTTTCAGACATTATCTTTTCGCTTATATCTCTTTTGATCCTTTTGCCGTTGCTGATCCCGGCAGTTATTATCCTGCTTCTAACCGGAGAACATTATGTGTTCTATAGTCAAAAGAGAGTGGGTTATAAAAACCGCCGTTTTAAGATCCACAAATTTGCTACAATGCTCAAGAATAGTCCCAATATGGGAGCTGGCAGCATTACATTGCGCAATGATCCCAGGGTCTTTCCTTTTGGCCGCTTTTTGCGGAAAACAAAGATTAATGAATTGCCACAGATACTGAATGTGTTGTTTGGTGATATGTCACTAATAGGTCCCCGCCCTCAGATGGAAGCAGACTTCTTTCGCTTTCAGAAGGAATATCAGGATACAATATATAATGTAAAACCGGGTATTACCGGCATTGGTTCCATCGTTTTCCGCGATGAAGAAAAATTAGTAAGTGATGGCAATATGCCTCCGGCAGAGTTCTTTGCAAAACACATAGATCCCTACAAATGTGAACTGGAACTTTGGTATCAGAAGAACCTTTCTTTGTGGACAGATTGTAAAATATTATTTCTGACATTCTGGGTTATCATTTTTTCAGGAAGCGATCTGCCTCAGAAGATGTTCAAAAACCTACCTGAAAAGCCAAAAGCGGGTTGAAAAAGTGAAATTTAATGCCACGTGCCTCTCTTGTCATGCTGAACTCGTTTCAGCATCTGTTTTAAAATGCGGGGCATAATCAGACCCTGAAACAAGTTCAGGGTGACGTTGTGGTGTGATGAGTGACGTATATTGAAACTACACCTAAACTACAACTACCCTCGCGTCATGCTGTCCTGAATTTAATTCAGGATTATTTCAGCATCTCAAAAAGCGCAATACATTTATTAGACCCTGAAACAAGTTCAGGGTGACGTTGGTGGTTCAGGGTGACGTAAAGTGTTTAGGGAGTCGAATGAAAGTAATGGAACGCGGAGGTTACACATACATAATGACAAATGATGCTACAAAACCTTTATATGTAGGAGTTACATCAAATTTATCTGCAAGGGTATGGCAGCACAAAAACAATGTATATCCAGGATCTTTTACCTCGAGATATAATCTTCACAAACTTGTATATTTCGAAACATTCGAAAGTATAGAAGAAGCAATTAATAGAGAGAAACAGCTTAAAAGATGGCATAGGGAGTGGAAACTCAATCTGATAAAAAGTGTCAACCCATCCTTTAGAGACCTCTTCGATGAAATCAAAGATGATTATACCTAGAACACCACCCCTTTCCCCTCCCCGCGTCATCCTGTCCTGAACTTGATTCAGGATTATTTCAGGATCTTTCCCAGTGCCCATTACAGGTACTTTCAGACCCTGAAACAAGTTCAGGTTACGTTGTGTATAATAGGGTGACGTGAGGTGTATAAGAGTGAAGTACGGTGTTCCATGGTGACGATAAAGGTCTGTCTTTTATTAGTATTCTGTTTTGCAAATATAAAATCCTGTTTTAAATGTATTTTATAATTTCTGCCCTCCTGAAACCTCTTATGTCGCTGGTAATTTTATTGATTATCACATTTTTCTTTTATGTGCGTAAAAGAAAAAAGACATTTAAAATAATGATCATTACATCATTATTATGGTTTCTTATCATAAGCACACCCTTTGTTCCGGATTACCTTGTAAGCAAACTTGAGAACAGGTATCCTCCGTTGTCAGATAGTTTAATACCTGATACAGGCAAAGGTGTAAAAATAATGGTGATGGGTGCTGGCCATGTAAATGATCTGCGATTATCATTCAATAGTCAGTTGTCTCAGAATGCTCTCGGACGCCTTGCAGAAGGGATAAGGTTGTACAGAAAACTTCCCGGAAGCAAACTGATCTTATCTGGCTGGGGCTTCGACCAGCCTCTTACACAGGCACAGACGATGGCACTAGCAGCAAAATCTCTGGGCGTTCCGTCCTCTGATATTATAATGTATAATAACACTGAAAATACAAGCAACGAAGCTAAGGAATATGCAAAAAATGCTATTCCGGGTGAAAAGTTGTTTGTTGTGTCCAGTGCATCGCATTTGCCCCGGGTAATAAGGCATTTCAATAATAATGGAATATATCCTATTCCGGTTCCGTATCCCCACTACCAACCACGTCTTTTTTTAACAGTATATGCAACGTAGTTTTG
>CAZEWB010000053.1:5614-11586 GCA_964515655.1 uncultured Bacteroidales bacterium | reverse complement strand
GTGTTGGGTGTGTTTGGGTGTGTGTTGCAAGAATAAAAATGACACGCGACGAAGCCCTTAACTTTGCAAGAAAAGAAATCAAGTAATCCCGCGATATGTTCCACATGGTTATGGAAAAAGGATTTGTTAAAAATCCTCCCGACGCCATGCTCGAAGAAGCACTGCAATATGCCATCAGCAAAGCTAAAAAGTAAAAAGGCTATAGTACCGCTTACACTGCTCCAATTCGATCAGTTCGGCACTCATTTACTTGTTAAGGTAGAAATAAACCACTTAAAAGGCCACTATTTTGTTGTGGATACAGGTGCATCCTCATCCGTGATCGACTCGAATATCAAGAGCATAAAAAAAATGGCTATTCCCGAAGAGATAAGTTCTTTTGCCCTGAGCGAGGAAATGATGGATACAAATCTCTGCATTATTAAAAATCTCAGAATAGGAGGTGTGCTGTATAATGATTATCTGATGGCCTCACTCGATCTGTCCGGCCTTAAAAAAGCATACAGCAGGTTCATTAAACTTAAGATATCCGGTCTGCTTGGCGGCGACTTTCTGACAATGAACAAGGCTGTGATAGACTATAAAAAGAAGACCATGACATTAGAGCCTGATGATTCGATCCCGCCTACTTTTCTCAACAGCTTATTCTGCGACTAATAATACAGATCACATTCAACAAAAAAGGGAACGTATGCGTTCCCTTTTTTTAATATAATACTGCCAATTTATTTTGAAAGTAATCCCTTTAAACTAATTGAAGTAAGTTCCCATGTTGCAACATTGCTGGTAGAACATGTATATTTAAATGCTATTCTGCATGCCGTACCAGTATATGTTGACATGTCAATATCACCAGATGGTGTAAAAACCCATCCACCTGAAGAAAGAGTAGCAGTAATTTCTGTCCATGTAGTTGTTGTAGGATCGCCTGTATAGTTATCAGTAAAATAAACCTTTAATGAACCATCTCCGGCTGTACCATAGTTCATTGCTGATTGGAATTTCAGGATCTCTCCGGTTGATATATCAAGGTTAAAAGGTGAACTTATCAGCCAATCTTCATTTGCATAATATACTGAATTTTCATATCCGCTTATTTTAGCAAGAGTTATACCGCTATATGTAGAGGCTGTCCATATCTGGCTTCCGATAACACTGAATTGAGTGAATGACCCGAGTGAAGAGGCAAAAATCTCATTAATATGTCTGGCAGTATCATCAGGAACAAAATTAATGACATCACTATAATTCCTTAATGTAAACTGCTTAACAGAATTGTAGACACCAATAACTCCGATAATATCACCAATACCACTTGGTGTTTTTGTATTAGCAAAATCAGCATATGAACTTGTTCTTACAACAAGGGTATTATTGTTTGCATCAGTTACTATTCTGTCTGTTCCGGATGAACCTGTTACAGCGAATGGCATTCCTGGTTCAGCAAACTGAACCCCGTTTATCCTGATAAGTGTACTGTTTAAAGAGTCTGTAATATTAATATCTGGTATTGTTACAACTCTGGGCTGTGGAGCAGAACCAGGCAGGCTGTCTTTGAATAAATGTAAGGTAAGTAATGCATCAGGTATACGCTGAATGGAATTGTTTACATTATAGCCAATCTGAGTAAGTCCACCGTAATCTCCCAGACAAAGTCCGTTGCATTTGATAAATACCCTCTGTCCAACTTTGTATTCATTATAAATACTTGATTTATCCATACGGATCTCTATACCGGCAGTACCATCCTGGATAACCATAGCTTTATAATAATTCCCTGATTCGTCGTTGGCAACAACTATACCCTGAATAATAATATCAGTGCCGATAGTATCTACTAAACCAGGGTAAGGATGCATTGCCTTTAACTGTGCAATAGTTGTGTTCGACGGAAAGTCAACAGCAGGAATGTTAATAGGAGGTGTGTCGAATTCCTGTTTGACACATGAACCCAATACTGTTACAAGGGCTGCCAGAATGAAAAAATTTCTGATTTTCATATTTTGAAGTTTAAATGTTTACAATTAGAATCTTAAAGAAAGCATAATGAAATAGGACCTGCCGTACGCATAATAGAGTTTGGGAGGAAATTTATCTACGTTCTTGGTTTCGAAATCAAAACGCGACTGCTCGTATCCGCCTGTGATGAGTTCCGTATTGTTAAGAATGTTATTAACATTAATATTAAGACCGATATACATCGTGCGTGGTTTCTTTATCTTCCATGATTTCCCTACCGACGCATCGAGCAGGTATCCCGAAGGTAGTGTTGTCTGACTTGTGATGTCAGTGATCAGGGGATCTCCTTCTCCTATATTTGTAGTGGCAAGTTCGGTGCGGCGCTCGGGATTAATATCAAGGTACATATTATCGAAATAACTTACTTTGAAATCAACGAACCAGAATTTGGGATGAGCATATTTTATACCTATGGTGTTTGCATGTTGAGGCGTTCCGGGAATATAGAAGTTCTTTATGTAAATAACCTGCGTGGTGTCGGGTTGCGAGCCGTTCTCGTAATTGATAGTTGCATTGGGACGGGATGTGTACACAAAGCATCCGATAGAGCTGGCACCGATAAGCGATATGGTCTTTGTCAGTTTCACATCAACGCCGAATTCGATACCCTGATGTATCATATCGACATTGGTCGAAATTAAATTCACGTATGTCTGGTACTGGTCATGATAAAAACTCCTTATAATTGTCTGGTTGTTGAACCATGTCTGGTATGCTGTCAGGCGTGCGTTCCAGAAAACACCTCTGTGGATGTAGGAAACGTCACCCGAAACAGTCTGCTCGTTCGACAGACCCTCAACAAGAAGCCCGCTGATACGCTGGGAAATAAATGAATTATACACCGTTGGTGGTTTTGTAATCATCGCACCCTGAGCCACCAGGTAATGTCTGCCGGTTAACTTATAAGTAACTCCGCCCTTCAAACCATATCCTACAAAAGAAGAGACCTCCGATTTTCCGAAAGAATTTTCAGGGTAGCGGCCGTTCTTCATGTGACCGTCACGGTAAAAAGTGTTATATAGCATATTGACTCCTGCATACGCTTCGATGCGGTTGAATGTGAACCTTCCCAGTGACCAAAGGTTGATATTGCTTACAACAATGTCATAATCATAACCAAAGACATCGCCTTCTCCGGCCTCCCTGTCAGGATCATTAAGATCGTTCTGTAGTATCACTGTGTCGCCCGAGAAATCCCTTTCAGCATACTGGTCGATATCAACCCAGTAACTTCCGCCAAGCAGATCGTCAACAATTTTAAAATGGTTGGTATTTGAATGGGACGCCTGAAGACCGGCAGAAACATTGATATTATTTGTTAACTGATTTGTATAAACAGAAGCAAAATCCTCGCGGCTTATTGCATCAATTCTTTTTTCGACAATATAGTTAGCCTGTTTACCTTCGATTGCAGCAAGGTAGTTTACCTGATACAGCCTATCCCAGTTTATTTGTCTTGTATTCGCATTATTCAACCAATTATTTGTTACAGTATTAAAAGTATTTACATCATAATAATCTGAATTCTCACCTAATGCAAACCATGAAGGGAGATTGCGGTAATAATCGGGACGTGGATCAGCAGCGTTATACCAATTGAGATACGTGTTGCTGTAATTGCCCATTACATATGAGAATGAGGTAAGGAGACTTGATTTTTCGTTCAACTTCCAGGTATGGGTAAAAAGGAAACGGGGTTGATGCATGGACCTTACACGCGCATTACGTTTTTCGCCGCCCTGGTAACCCCAGTTGGGATTATAATAGTTCGTTCCGGCGAGATCGTACGCCTCCTGTGTGGCAGCCGCAAGCATGCCGCGCTTGTACGGAGCGGCCATGATAGTAAAGCCCAGGTAATGTTTATCGTTCATTTTCTTTTCAGCTGAGATCAGGTAAGAATATGCATCATAAAAAGTGCCTTCTGTAAAACCTTCGTTGGCCCATCTTTTTGATGCGCTGAAAGCAAAGGCCCAGTTATTAGGCATAAGACCTGTTGCGTATGTGTACATAAGCCTGTTATCGTATGAGCGGTTGGAAATGGCATAGGATATCTTGTTCTGCTTTCTTATTGCCGTAGCGCGGGTATTGAATGCGACAACCCCGTCGACACCTCCCAGCGAATATGGTGAAGGTGAAAGGCCGAATGATGATTCCTTGAACCTGAGAGCATCATTAAGCCCACCCCACTCCGACCACACCGGGCGTCCATTCTCCGGATTTGAAACAGGAATACCGTTCATAAGCACTTCGCCGTTATCCGAGTCATAGCCCCTCACCCTGAATCCTGCAGAAGTGAACGTGAATGATGCAGCCTGGGTAAAAGCATCGGCAGACGAACTAAGCAAAGGAGAAACATTCTGTCCTCCCATGGAAGTCGTGAAATCGTCGTCCGACAGCTCAACTTCGCTGACATCAGATTCACCTTCTATATTGAAAGCAGGAAGAAGTATAACATTTACTGACATGTCCGATTGAACATTAATATTTTCGCGATATGCTTTAAAACCTTCGGCCAAAACAGTTATCTCATATTCTGCAGGCGATACAACGATAGTAAATATTCCGGTTCCGTCCGAAATTCCGGATATATTACCGATTACAACCACGGCTCCTGTAACCGGATTACCGGTAAGAGAGTCAGCTACTGTTCCGCTCACTTTTACACCCTGTGCATACACAACGGAGAACGCTGACATTAAGACAAATAAAGAAAGTAAAAAACGCTTCATATCAAAAATTAAGAACCGCAAAGATACAAATGGTTTTTATTCAAAAAGCATTAACAAAATAAAATTATTAACCGGTTTTGATAAAAGACTATCATTCAGACATCAATTAACCCGGATTAAGCATTAACTTATTCAAATTTCAAGACCCAAATTCCAAGAACCAAGACCCAATATCCAAATTCCAAATTTCAAGAACCAATTTCCAAACAAATACCAAATACCAATCAAAAAATCCAAAACCCGTTTCGAATTTCAATTTTTTGATATTTGAATTTGTTTGAGTTTTGTAATTTTATATTTGGTATTTAATTGAGAAGACAACTGACAAATTCCAAGACTAAATTACAAGAAGGCTTTCTTTGGACTTGAGGCTTGGTTCTTGAAACTTGGGACTTTTTTTATTTGTTTATTGAATGCTAGTAATTCAAACATTTGTGAATTATATTACAGTTTATTCTTTATTCTAACCTGTATTATTCACATTAAGGACTATCTGATTATCGCACAAACACCGGTAAAGGGATCGTAACCTTCAATCATTATTATGTAAACATAAGAACCCACAGGTAACTCTTTTCCATTCATTGTGCCGTTCCATCTGTTCGGAACAGTGAAATATTCAGAGCCTGTCCCATCAAAAATAAAAATCCGATCACCCCAGCGGTTGTATATTTCAACAGATACGCTGGAATAGTACTGAATATTTTTTATTTCGAAATCATCGTTATAATTATCCCCGTTAGGAGTAATAACATTAGGAATTACAACAGGCATTTCAGGAATATATACAAAGATCGTATCTGTGCTCACGCATGAATTCATGTCAGTAACTGTCACTACATATACTCCGTCAGCCAGATCGGTATTATCTTCACTGGTAACTCCGTTCGACCAGATGAATGTATATGGCAACGACCCTCCGGTCACGGTTATATCAATATTCCCGGTATTATCTGCTGAAACAGTGGTCGTGTCCGTAATAATGATGTCTGCCGGATCATACAACGAAGAAATAAAAGTTGAAGTACAATTATGATCATCAGTCACTGTAACAACATAATTACCGGCTCCTGTATTAAGCAGATCAGGTGTTGAAATATTGCCTGTCCATGCATAATGATAAGGCAGGGTCCCACCTGTAACGGTCAAATAAACTGACCCTGTATTTTCCTCAAAGCATAGCGGATTTACAGTTGAGTCAGAAATTAAAATGGTTATCTTTTT
>CAZEWB010000053.1:0-5604 GCA_964515655.1 uncultured Bacteroidales bacterium | reverse complement strand
GTATCTGGTTCGCTGATCGAATCTGAAGTTGAGAAAGTACAATTATTACTATCCGTTACAGTAACAGTATATGTTCCCTGTACGAGTCCTGTAGCGGTTGCTGTAGTCTGAACAGGTGTTGTATTCCAGATATATGACACATACGGATTTGTTCCCCCTGAAGCATTTGCGCTCAGAATACCATCACTTACACCATTGCAGGATATGTCCTGTGAAACAATTATTACATTCAACGAACTTGGGGGCTGTGTAATATTTATGTTCAAAGTATCTGAACAGTTCCCGGGTGAATCAGTAATGATCACTATATAATTCCCTGCAGCCAGGTCCGCAGATGAATTTGTATTATTGGTTGAATCATGCTGCCATAAATAATTATATGGTCCGGTGCCACCTGTCATTGAAACAGATATTGATCCTGTAGAATCGCCATAACAAAGAACGTTTGTCTGGTCAGTTACCTGTGCCGTTCCTGATTCTGAAAAAACAGAGACCTGGTCTGAAGATGACGGACATGGTGAATTTGTAATGGTCCATTGAAAAACATTAATACCTGTACCCAGACCAGTAATTCCTGATGCAGCATCTGTTGAATCGGTAATTGTTCCCGTTCCATTGATAAGAGTCCAGATGCCTGTCCCTTCGGATGGAACATTTCCGGATAAGGTAAATGTACTTCCGCACAATGTCTGATCCGTACCTGCATTGGCAACAGACGGCGTTTCAACTCCAGTAATTATAACTGTATCGTATGATGACGGGCACGGTGTATTTGCAATCGTCCACTGAAAAGAATTTGCTCCTGTTCCCAGACCCGTTATCCCGGATGTTGCGGACGAAGGAGTGGTAACTGTTCCGGATCCGCTTATCAAAGTCCATGTACCTACCCCGGCTGTTGGTATATTTCCTGCTAATGTTGCAGTAGTTCCGCAAACCGACTGATCTGAACCTGCAAGTGCTGTTGAGGGATTTGAGACCCCTGTAATAACTACAAGATCAAAAGACGGAGTACATGGAGGGCTTGAAATTGTCCACTGAAATACATTAGCACCCTCGCCCAGACCGGTAATTCCGGAAGCTGCAGAAGTAGGATCATCCAATAATCCGGAACCACTGATAAGTGTCCATGTACCCGTTCCGTCGGAAGGAACATTTCCGGATAAAGTTGCTACAGTACCACAAACTGACTGATCGGAGCCTGCCGATGCAATAGTGGGAGTTGAAGTGATCGTTATTGAAACCTGATCAGAAGAAGAAGGACAAGGCGTATTATCTATGGTCCATTCAAAAACATTAACACCCACGCTCAAGCCTGTGATTCCTGATGAGGCAGAAGTTGAATCGGTAATTATTCCTGTACCGCTTATTTGGGTCCATGTTCCATTTCCTGCAGCAGGCACATTCCCTGATAATGTATATGTACTTCCGCACATGGTCTGATCCAGACCGGCATCAGCAACTGTTGGCATTTCTACCTGCGTAATTACCACAGTATCGTATGATGACGGGCATGGCGAATTCTCTATTTCCCATTGAAATGCATTTGCTCCGGTTCCCAAACCCGTGATTCCTGATGTCGCGGACGAAGGTGTGGTAACTGTTCCCAAACCGTTTATCAGGGTCCATGTACCTGTTCCGACTGAAGGTACATTCCCGGCCAGAATTGCGGTAGTTCCGCAAACTGACTGGTCAGTTCCCGCTGCTGCAACTGTAGGTGTTTCAACTCCTGTGATAGTTACCTGGTCTGAAGATGAAGGACAAGGTGAATTTGCTATTTCCCACTGAAAGACATTTGCCCCCGTTCCCAAACCTGTTATTCCGGATGTCGCAGACGATGGTGTTGTAACCGATCCCGCTCCGCTGATCAAGGTCCATGTTCCCGTTCCGTATGTCGGTACATTTCCTGCAAGGGTTGCAGTAGTTCCGCATACCGACTGGTCTGTCCCGGCACTGGAAACAGTAGGAGATACAACTCCGGTAATTATAACTGTGTCAAATGATGACGGACATGGTGAATTTGCTATTGTCCACTGAAATGAATTTGCACCTGTTCCAAGGCCAGCGATCCCTGATGTTGCAGACGAAGGTGTGGTAACTGTTCCCGAACCATTTATCAGAGTCCAAGTACCTGTTCCAACTGAAGGCACATTCCCGGCCAGAATTGCGGTTGTTGCGCAAACTGACTGGTCAGTTCCCGCTGCTGCAACTGTAGGTGTTTCAACTCCTGTGATAGTTACCTGGTCTGAAGATGAAGGACAAGGTGAATTTGCTATTTCCCATTGAAAGACATTTGCTCCCGTTCCCAAACCTGTTATTCCTGATGTTGCAGACGATGGTGTTGTAACCGATCCAGCTCCGCTTATCAAGGTCCATGTTCCCGTTCCGACTGTCGGCATATTTCCGGCAAGTGTTGCAGTAGTTCCGCATACCGACTGGTCTGTTCCGGCTGATGCAACGGTCGGTGTTTCAACTCCGGTTATAGTGACCTGGTCGGAAGATGAAGGACAAGGTAAATTTGTTATTTCCCACTGAAAGACATTTGCTCCCGTTCCCAAACCTGTTATTCCGGATGTCGCAGACGATGGTGTTGTAACCGATCCCGCTCCGCTGATCAAGGTCCATGTTCCCGTTCCGTCTGTCGGCACATTTCCGGCAAGTGTTGCAGTAGTTCCACATACCGACTGATCTGTTCCGGCACT
Organism: uncultured Bacteroidales bacterium; assembly: GCA_964515655.1. Taxonomy (GTDB): domain Bacteria; phylum Bacteroidota; class Bacteroidia; order Bacteroidales; family GWA2-32-17. Next base: position 2,905 of record CAZEWB010000053.1, on the reverse strand, counting down.
CGAAACAGTAGGAGATACAACTCCGGTAATTATTACTGTATCATAAGTTGTATTACAGGAATTTGCAATTGCCCACTGAAAATAGTTTGACCCCGTTCCCAAACCGGTTATTCCCGATGTCGGAGAAGAAGGAGTAGTAACAGTCCCGGCACCGGTTAATAATGTCCAAGTACCTGTACCGATCGTCGGTGTATTGCCAGCTAAAGTTGTCGTTGTTCCGCAGACGTTCTGATCGGTTCCTGCTGCCGCTGCAGTTGAAGAAGGATTGACGGTAATATCTTTTGTATCATTATAAAGGCAGCCTGCATCATCATATGTATATGTCACCGTATACGTACCTGAGCCTGAAACAGAAGGATAAAACTGTCCTGACGAGACACCTGTGCCCGACCAGACTCCGCCGGCCGGTACTCCGCCTAAAGGAAACTGGGAAGACGATTCACAGACAGTGCTGTCGTTTCCGGCATTAACATTAAAGAAAGTAGTAATCCTGAATCTAATATTTGATGGATAATCGTATCCTGATGAATTATATAAAGCACATGTTGTATAACTTGTCCAGTTAGCCGGATTGTTGATTCTTAAGACCCAGCTTTTCTGATCAGTACCTGTAGTATCACCTGTATATTTGATAAAATCTGTAGCGCCGCCGGTCGGAGCCATACTGAAACAACCAAGTCCGGGATATAAATTCGACTGTTGGGTGGTACCATCTGCAGCCCATGTAGTACGTGTGTTAAATCCGAAAAGGACTTCTCCTGAATACGTGGCATCATGTACTCCTGCAGGATTTGTCCATGTGCCACCCTGCATAAAAAACAGTTGGTCTCCGCCGCTGTTTATATTGGTGTTGCTTCCAATAGTATTAAACGACCACGATGCATCAGGAACAATTCCATTATAAGCAGAATTAAAAAAAGAAAATGTAATAATTGTTCCGGCCGGAATAGCAGGTCCCGTCCTTGTTACCCGGAGAAAACCCTCAGTATCTCCCCAAAGTCCTGCATTTACTCTTTCCCACCCGTTATCTGTAATATCAATAACTGTTCCCGTTGCAATATCTTTAAAAACAATAATACTCACATAGTCCTCGGTAGAATTACCACTACAAGCGAAGTTATTTGCATTTATACCCACAACAGCAATATCACCATTGTTGATTTCTGTTTGGGAGAATACCCTTATGTTCATAGAAATTCCCAAAAACATTGGAACAAATAACAACACTATTCGCTGCAGATTACAATCCTTGCACATAGTTTAAAAAATTTAAAGAAAGTATTATACAAAAGTACAACAATATTAAAGATTCAGCAAGGCTGTTTTAGAAATCTTTTTCAGTAAAGATGTGTCTGTTTTATGTTTAATATTCATTCCATCCAGATACTCACAAAACATTAATGTATCCAGGTTTGCCAGAAGTTCCTTTCCTGTCATAGGACAGCCTCCATGTCCTCCAAGAACAGTATCGAATCTGCGGCAGCCGGATCTCCATGCAGCATCAACAAGAGAAAGAGCCTTTGTCCTTTCGGCATGAAGATGAAAGCCAAATTCAATATCGGGGTATTCGGAGTTAAGAAGTGAAAAAACTGAATTTATCTTTTGTTCATCTGCTTCGCCGGTAATATCCGAAAGAGGGATGCATTTTACACCGGCTTTTTTCAAAAGACCTGCAAGGCACGAAATATGTTCAGGGTTCCATTTATCGCCGTATGGATTACCGAATGCCATTGTTATATAAACATTAAGATCCTTGCCTTTTTTTTGACAGAGATTCTGAAAATAACAGATGTCAGCAAGTGATTCATCAACTGTTTTGTTAATGTTTTTTTGAAGAAAAGCAGGAGATGCAGAGAAGGGATAAGAGACGTCAGTGACCTGATCGAATTCTGCAACAGTGTCCATACCTTTCCGGTTTGCGATAAGCACCATTATTTTAGGACATTTATCAGGGTAGTCAAGACCTATTATCACTTCTGCAGTATCTCTCATTTGCGGAATTGCAGATGCAGAAACAAAGCTGCCGACCTCGACAGTGTCGAAACCGGCTTTAAGTATATTATTAATGTATTGTATTTTCCGTGATGCAGGAATGTAACTCTTTATACCCTGCATCGCATCGCGGGGTGTTTCGATGATCTTAACCTGTAACAGTTTCTTTTCGTTCATTACTTATTAAAACCAGAAACGCAGAATATTAAAAACACTTTGTCATTCTGAGTGAAACGAAGAATCTGATGCTGTAGCTATAGATTCTTCACTACGTTCAGAATGACAAAAATAGTTGAAGGTTCTACCTTTTTCAGACAGAATCACTTCCTTCCGCTAAGGTTCTTCGGGATACGCCCGTTTTTAATTGCTTCGGACCTCAGACGACGTCCGCAAATGCGTTCGGTCATCTGCCCTATTTCAAGGACCTTGTCAATATTTACACCGGTCTCAATACCCATTTCGTCCATCATTACCACCATATCTTCGGTAGAAACTAGACCGACAATGTTTGGATCCTTGTAATAATAGGCACCTGTACCTGCAACGGGAACACCGCTCACAAAATTTGCAGGTTGTCCGCCGATACCGCCCATGGTCGATTCAAAGTTGGTCATTCCTGCCTGCAGAGCTGCCAGGACATTTGCAAGTCCCCAGCCTCGTGTAGTGTGAAAATGAACAATATGTTTATCAGGTTTCTGGAAAGTATCCATAAGCATCGAATAATATTTGTAAACCCTGTCGGGTGATGCAGAGCCATCATGGTCGGCATGTTCAACATCATCAGCGCCTATTTCGAGCCACCTTTTTGTGAACTCAATGGCTTTTTTCATTTCTGTAGGACCTTCGATCGGGCAACCCCAGATGGTACTGACCGTTCCGTTTACCTTTATACCTGCTGCGTGAGCTTTTGGTA
>CAZEWB010000052.1:2178-11768 GCA_964515655.1 uncultured Bacteroidales bacterium | reverse complement strand
TATTGATTACATGCAGTCACATAAATCATTTGATTACTGAAGCAGGGACGTATGAATGGCATATTTATAGAGACATCGGGACTTCCACATGGCTGGGTTGAGACCAAACCAAAATCGGGAACAAAAGTTATTTCATTTGGATTTGTTACAGTAAAAGTTTGGGAAGCAGGGCAGGTTGCTGCCCAATTACCAGAAGTATCTGCCGTTGCGGTATATGTGCCCGCAGGCAGGGAATCAACTACCCATACACCAGACTCATTTGTTTGCGTTATAATATTTCCGGGATTAATCGTTACAAAATGGTTTTGCAAACCAATCTCATTTGCGTCTCTTGTACAATTTTGATTAATATCGTTATAGACAAAAGCACTAACTCCTTTTTGCCTTAATATGAGAACAAAAACGTCATAGAGACCTACCGAAGTTAAATTAAATGTTCCTGTTCCAGGGTCAACTTCAGCTATTCCACTAAACCCGCCCATAGTGTAAACATTGCCGGAAGCATCAAGGACTATGGAGTAGCCATAATCGTTACCTGTTCCGCCCATTCGTATTGCATAAATAAAATTGCAGGAAGCATCTAATTTGGAAATGAAAATGTCATTAACACCTGCCGAAGTTAAATCAAATGTTCCTCCTCCCGGATCAAAATCTGCTGTTCCACTATAACCACCTGTTATATATACATTTCCAAAATCATCGAGGGTAATAGAGTAGCCATTATCGTTACCTGTTCCTCCCATTCGTTTTGCATAGACAAAATTTCCCGAAGCATCTAATTTGGAAATAAAAATGTCCCACCCGCCTGCCGAAGTTAAATTATAAGTTCCTACTCCAGGATTGAAGTCTGCAGTTCCGTAAAAATAACCAATAGTATATACATTTCCTGAAACATCAATGGATATAGAGTTGTCGTAATCGTCATACATTCCTCCTATTGATTTTGCATAAACAAAATTTCCAGAAGCATCAAGTTTGGAAATGAAAATGTCAGTTCCACCTGCTGAAGTTAAATTAAATGTTCCAGCTCCCGGATCAAAGTCTGCTGTTCCACTAAAACCACCTGTTGTGTATATATTTCCAGAAGAATCATGGGTTATGGAGAAGCTGTAATCGTAATCTGTTCCACCCATTGATTTTGCATAAACAAAGTTTCCCGAAACATCTAATTTAGAAATAAAAATGTCATCATTACCTGCCGAAGTTAAATTAAATGTTCCTACTCCAGGGTTAAAGTCGGCTGTATCTTGGAAATAGCCCGTAGTGTAAACATTACAGGAAGCATCAAGAGTTATAGAGTAGCCATTATCGTTACCTGTTCCTCCCATTCGTTTTGCATAAACAAAATTTCCCGAAGCATCTAATTTAGAAATGAAAATGTCTTCCCAACCTGCTGAAGTTAAATTAAATGTTCCTACTCCAGGGTTAAAGTCAACTGTTTCCCAAAAATAGCCCGTTGTGTAAACATTTCCGTTTGTATCAACTGCAATTGAAGTACCAATATCAGAACTTATTCCGCCCATAGACTTTGCCCAAAGAAAATTTCCCGAAGCATCTAATTTGGAAATGAAAATGTCATAACCACTTGCCGAAGTTAAATTAAATGTACCCACTCCAGGGTCAAAGTCGACAGTTCCTTGGAAATAGCCCGTAGTATACACATTGCCGGAAGCATCAAGAGCTATGGAATAGCCAATATCGTCAATTGTTCCGCCTATTGATTTTGCCCATTCTAATGATTGCGCATTAATTTTAAATGTAAACGACACAATAACCGCAAAAAGAAATAAAATGTTTTTCATAGCGAATTTCTTTGGGTTGGTATAAAATGGTATAAGCAAAGATAAAACTTTTTTTTGATTAGAGTTGTAATTTTCAGGGGAATAACTTTCGTTCGGGAAAAGTCAGCCAAAACAAATAAAAAACGCGGTTCATGCCCTTGCTCTCATGACGGGGCGACTCGCCCAGGCAGGAGGGAGGAAGTCACCCCGTCAATAAAACCCAGGCCCCCCTTACTGACCGGGTGACTCCTGCGACACATGCCCCGGCAGTCGCCCGGTCATGCCCCGCGCAATTGGGTGTTTTTTTGTTTGTTTTTTCCGCTTTAAACCGACATTCCATCGTCCGACAGAGTATACTTTAGTTAACTTTGGAGAATTTGGAGGACATGGAATCGTCGGAAGGCCAGTTTCGACGCTTCCATGTCCCTTCGTGACGATGGAAGGTCGAAAAAAACATCAAAAAAAAAACATGCCGTAAAATATGTTTTTACTCTTGCATTTTACAATTAAAAAAAACTATATTTGTTGTTAAGCATTTTAAACTTTTTCGACTGCATTACAGTCATTAACAGCAAAACAATTTCACAATAAAAAATTAAAGAATATGGGATTACTCGACGACATCAAAGCAAGGGCTAAAGCAAGAAAAAAACGTATTGTTTTACCCGAAGGCGATTCAGAAAGAACGCTTAAGGCAGCCGACATTATTTTAAAAGAGGGCATAGCCGACCTCATCATATTGGGTGATGAGAAAAAGATCGCCGATATGGCAAAACAGTTCAACCTTGACCTTTCAAAGGCGAAGATCGAGAACCCGCGCACGTCGCCAAAGAGGGCGGCCTACGTTGCAAAGTTCGTTGAGCTGCGCAAGTCAAAAGGGATCACACCCGAAGAAGCCGGTAAGACGATGGACCAGGAGATATACTGGGGACCTATGATGATATACATGAAAGATGCCGACGGTGAAGTAAGCGGCGCCGAGCATACAACAGCCGACACAGTCCGTCCTGCATTGCAGATAGTTAAAACTGCTCCCGGTATTTCCGTTGTTTCGGGTGCAATGGTAATGGTTTCGAAGAAAACTGAACTTGGCGAAAAAGGCATTTTCGTTTTTGCAGATGTGGCCATCGCTCCCAATCCCACAGCCGAAGAACTTGCGCAGATAGGCATCTGCAGCGGCGATACCGCAAAGGCTATCTGCGGCATCAAGGAACCGCGTGTTGCATTTCTTTCATTCTCAACAAAAGGAAGCGCCTCTCATGAACTCGCCGATAAAGTGATAAAAGCATACAACATAGCCAAAGAAACCCGTCCCGATATGTGTTTCGATGGCGAACTCCAGGCCGATGCAGCTCTTATTGCAAGCGTAGGTCAGAAGAAAAGCCCCGGCTCGCCGGTTGCAGGTAAGGCAAATGTACTTGTATTCCCCGACCTTCAGGCAGGCAACATAGGTTATAAACTTGTGGAACGTCTTGGCGATTGCGAGGCAATAGGACCGGTACTGCAGGGACTTGGCGCTCCCATCAACGACCTTTCGAGGGGATGCTCTGTAAGCGATATAGTAAACCTTGTTGCTATTACGGCAAATCAATGTAAATAATGTTTAATAAATAAATCTTTTGATAAAATGAAAATTCTTGTTTTAAACTGTGGTAGTTCATCTATTAAGTATCAGTTACTTGAAATGAGCGGAGAGCCGGACGTACTGGCTATAGGTCTTCTTGAAAGGGTCGGTTCGCAGGATAGCGAACTTAAGCACGAGGCTAAAGGAAAAGAAAAATATAAAAGCACTCAGCCTTGCCCTGACCATCAGATAGGGATAAACCTTATCATTGATACTCTTCTGCATCCCCAGCGCGGCGTGTTAAAGAGCACAGAAGAAATTGCTGCTGTCGGCCACCGTGTCGTGCACGGAGGAGAAACATTCAGCGGAAGTGTTATCATCACAAAGGAAATGATTGATAAGATGGAAGAGTGCGTTGACCTTGCTCCTCTTCACAATCCTGCTAACCTTAAAGGTATTTATGCAATAACGAAATTACTACCTAAGGTTCCTCAGTGCGGGGTTTTCGATACTGCTTTCCATCAGACCATGCCGGAACATGTATATCTGTATGCCCTTCCTTATGAAATGTACGAGAAGCACAGGATACGCAGATACGGATTCCATGGCACCAGTCACAGATATGTCGCCGAAAAGGCCTGCAAAATTCTCGGCCTTGACATGAGATCAGTAAACATCATCACATGCCATCTTGGTAATGGTGCATCGATGACCGCTATCAAAAAAGGAAAATCATTCGACACCAGCATGGGCCTTACACCTGTTGAAGGTCTGATTATGGGTACCCGTGTCGGTGACTTCGATCTGGGCGCTTTACTCTTTTTGATGGACAAAGAAAAAATTGACTTACAGGGAGCCAACAACTTTATAAATAAAAAGTGTGGTGTTAACGGTATCAGCGGTGTTTCAATGGACATGCGCGACCTGCATGCTGCTTCCGAAAAAGGTAACAAACGGGCAAAACTTGCTTTGCAAATGTATGCCTACCGCGTAAGGAAATATATCGGTGCCTATGCAGCCGCAATGGATGGCGTTGATCTTATTATTTATACCGGCGGGATCGGGGAGAATGATTTCATGATCCGCGAATGGAGCTGCAGCGGTCTTGAATTCATGGGCGTTGATTTCAACAAAGAAGCAAATACCGGTGTAAAAGGCAAGGATGTACTACTTACCAAACCCGGTTCAAAAGTTAAAGTGATGGCCATTACTACCAACGAAGAACTTGTGATAGCCACCGATACTATGAGAATTGTAAGCGAACTAAAAAAATAATAATATGGAGTTGAAAAAACTCGATGTACTTATTGACATGGCCAAGGCGAAAGCCTCAACGCGACGTCTGGTTGTGGCTGCCGCTGCCGACGAACCGGTACTCGAAGCGGTTTGCAATGCCTGCAAAGAAGGTATTATTGAACCCATCCTTGTTGGCGACAAACATGAAATTGAAAAGATAGCTTCAAAAGTAGGTTTCGATATTAAAGGTATTGAAATAATTCATGAAGCAGATGCCTATAAAGCTTCAGTTAAAGCCGTACAGTTGATCCGCGAAGGCAAAGCCGATATTATGATGAAGGGACTTGTGGCAACCGGCCCGATGCTGAAGGCCGTACTTGACAAAGAAAACGGATTACGTAAGGGCGCACTAATAAGCCATGTTGCATTTTTTGAATCCCCGTACTATCATAAACTCCTATGCGTTACAGATGCCGCAATGAATGTTACTCCTGAGTTCGACGAAAAAGTATCCATACTGACCAACGCTGTGGAGGCATTCCATAAACTCGGAATTAAGAATCCTAAAGTTGCGGTTATTGCAGCTGTAGAGGTAGTGAATTCCAAGATGGAAGCAACCGTTCATGCAGCCATGCTTACTCAGATGAATCGCCGTAAACAGATAAAGGGCTGTATAGTTGACGGACCCCTTGGTTTCGACAATGCCGTTTCGAAAGAAGCAGCCGAACATAAGGGAATTGTAAGCGATGTTGCAGGAGATGCCGACCTTATTGTATGTTCTGACATTAACATGGGTAATGTCCTTTACAAGTCAATGGCTTTTATCGGAGGCGCAACCTGTGCCGCGGTGCTGATGGGTGCATCTGTGCCGATAGTTCTTACCTCCCGTGCCGACAGCGAACGAAGCAAATTGATGTCGATCGCCCTCGCCGCTGCAATGGAATAGAAATATGGAAGTAAAAGGAAAGCATGCCTGCCGGGACAAAAGAAAAATTACACTTTCATACTAAGGCAAGGCAGTTCTTTTTTGTCATTAAGGGAATAACAATTGAACCCGGATCAAGGCATTTTATTTCGAATGAATCCGGTGATAACATTGAGTTCCTTGTGGTTTCACAACCCACAACAAATAACGACAGGACGGTTTTATGAGATAAATCCCAAAAACAAAATTTCAAATCTCAAACAAATTCAAATTTCCAAAAAATTGAAATTCAAAACGGGTTTTGGATTTTGTGTTTGTTATTTTGGATTTGTTTGGAAATTGGTTTTTGAAATTTAATGTTTACGGTGATCAACTAAAACCTTGTAACAAGCCCGGTAAATACCTGGAACTGGTTTGATTTTTTTGTATCGTTTCTGAGCATAAAATACCGGATGCCGGCTTCGGCTGTCATGTTCCAATTGAAATTTAACCAATAAGCAATCTTCAGTTCAAGCATCGTCCTGCTCTGTGGAATTCCCTGCAGCCATTTGTTTCCATACTCGTTGCGGGCATCCTTGTACGAACGGTATATATTATAACCCATGTTCTTATTAAGGGAATCCGAACCATACAGCGACTGGTTCAGTGTAATTGAAAATGTCCAGGGCGAATCTGTATAGGAAGTTTTAAGCCATATATCCCTGAAATTTGCGCCAAGCGGATGAGCAATGGGCTGCATGCTGTTCCCATAATTCTCAAGTGAGTTTACATGCGAATAAGTAAAAGGGCGAACACCTGACATTTCGGCCTGAAGCAATATAAAGCGATTTTCAGGAAGATTTATTATTGACCTTATTCCGGCAAGCAGTCCGAACTTATTCGCCCACCATCCGCTCTTTGCTTTAATTTCTGAAAGTTTAAATTCATCCAGAATAAACTGTCCGTATAAATGTGTTGTTTTAAATATCCTGAGTCTGCCACCCGCTCCAATAAGAATATTGTCCGGCGAACCAAGGTTAAACTCAACCGGTCTGAAAAATATTATCGGATTTATATAATTTACATCATAACCCCTGAAAGCAAGAGAATCGTTTCCTCTCCAAACCACTGCTTCGAAAAATGAAAGTGTGATCCTTTTCCCGATGTTCCAGTTTAGATAATGTGCCGAGCAATATTTATCCTCCTGATGAATACCGGGTATTTCATTATTATCACCTTTAAGAAATGAATAAAGCATTACATAACTTATTTTCTTTGTTGTGACTGTTGCCCTTACCTGCCAGAACGGCGCTGAATTATCTGACCACAAAAGTGAACGGATACCATCACCGAAAAATACTTTATCGTAGCCTGCAAAGAGATTGAACCACGAAGCCGTTTTCCATTTTATTCCTCCGCGTATTGAAAGATAGTTAAAGCGATCACCGGACCTTGAAAAATAGATGCCTTCGTGAGGAATTATTCCGGTACTGTCAATCGCATGTGCTATTGTAGTATCAAAAGATGTACTGACAGGCATTATTGAAAAATAAGCAGTGAACTTTGACTTATACACATATACAGATTTCAGTCCGGCGCCGACAGACAGGTTATTTTCCACAGCTTCGTAATTAATATTAAATCCTGTATATACCAGTGGTGCAAATACCCAGAGATGGTGAGTGGGTTTAATACCGATGCTTTTATATTTTGTATACAACTCAGGCCTGATTGAAGTATGAACAGTTCCTGTAGTATCTGAATAGCGTTTTTTTTCGAATGAAGGGTGAGCTTCAAAAGCAACAGGATACGTCTGCGCACTCACAAACGAAACAACAAATACAAATAATATGAAAACAGCAATTCTCATTTTTTCAATACAAATCTCCAGGGAACATTTTTCCAGTAATCGCCGGCATAGTCAATACCGATGCGGGGTGTGGTTTTGAATTTATACTTTTTCTGTGATGGTTCAATCCAGATGCGCTTGCTCAAAGTCAGGTCTTCGCCGTAAAAGGACTTATCAATTTTAAGGAACTTTGTAAGTTTTCCCGGACCGTCGTATCCCTCAACTCCTCTTATCAGTATAGCCTGAGGATTGTTTTTCTTGCCGGTAACAAAGTTAAGCATCCAGTACATTCCATAAACAAGATAGACATAAATGTGTCCGCCATTTTCGTACATTACTTTATTACGCTCTGTTTTTCCCTTACTGGCATGGCAGGCAAGATCACCTTCTCCGTTGTATGCTTCGACTTCAGTTATGCTTCGTTTTTCTGTAACACCATTTGAAAATTTACAAACAAGGATCTGGCCAAGGAGGTCAGGAGCAACCTCAAGTACATCCCTGCAGAAGAAATTATAGTCCAACCGTCCGGAAGCCATCAATACGGGGTTTTGTCGGTTTTTTCGTTCCAGAGCCTGAAGGCAGCAAGGGCTTCATCTCGCAGCATAGTTGTCGTAGGCAGACTGCGTTTTTCTATTGGCAACGCAATTTCATCGTAGATGAACGAGTCATCGAATTGTATGTCGCGGGCATCCTTTTTTGTGTTGGCAAAAACAAGTTTCGAAAGGCGTGCCCAATAGATAGCGCCAAGGCACATGGGACATGGTTCGCATGAAGAATAGATATCGCACCCGATCAGATCAAATGTGTTCAATATTTTGCATGCATTACGGATAGCGTTGACCTCGGCGTGTGCCGTGGGATCGGTATGGTCTGTAACGCGGTTTACACCTGTAGCAATTATTTTCCCTTCCTTCACTATAACCGCACCAAAGGGGCCGCCACCGTTATTCACATTTTCGACCGACAGTCGTATGGCCTCACGGATAAAATCCTTTTCGTTCATAAATCTGTTATATGCGGTAAAGATACAAAATTTGAGACAGAGATACCCTATGCTTTTATCCCAAAATACGCGTTTGTAAGCTTTAAAGACCCAAGTCTCAAGATCCAAGCCCAAAAATCCAAGGACAGTCCCCTGGGACTTGAGGCATGGAATTTGGAACTTGGAATTTATTTTTGGAAATTGAATATTATCTTACTTGTAATTCTTCTTTGCGTACAGCAGGTATATCACCAGCAAAGTATTAAAGAAATAGTTCAGATAAAGCGGGTAGTGTGTAAGGTTATTCAGGGCATCACTTACAATTATATATGCAAACGTAAAGATCTCACCAAAGAACCACATTAACAGAAATCCCCACGAAAGGTCGCCTGCTCTTTTGGTTCGCCATGTGCGGTATACCTGGGGGACTGCACAAAGACTAAGTACTGTGCCTCCTATCCAGCCCACGATCTCGTTGACAGGCCCTAACGTCATAGACTTTTCTTAAGCCCGGTTATTTCAAACTGTGTTTCCTTCAGCCATGCTATAAGAGCATTAACCGATTCTGCCGGCTTTTCGTTTACAAAACTGTTCTTTGCCGAAACTTCAAGCTTTTTAAATTCCAGGGCAAGGGCATTGAATCCGACAATTGCAACAGATGTCTTTGCCTTATGCGACACCGCGCAAATGGCCCGGAAATCCTTTTTTTCGAGACCCGCTTTAAGATCTGCAATAAATTCGGGCACCTGCTCAAGGTAGATGTCGAAGATCTCGGTCATCAGGCTTTTGTCGCCTCCCGACATCTCCTTAAGATATGTCAGATCCGGTTTTGTAAGCATATTATTGTTTGTTTGATATATACTTATTCAATTTACTGTACAATTCTTTAGGGTTGAACGGCTTGGGAATAAAATCGTTCATTCCGGAGCTGACATATTTTTCACGTTCTTCGAGTGAAATTAACCCGGTAAATGCAATTACAGGTGTGTTCCTTTTCACTCCGGCAAGATCCTCGCGGATGAACCGTGTAAGAACAAATCCGTTTGTATCTTCCAGATTAATGTCCATCAGAACGATATTGTAAGTATTGTTTACAAGATATTCTTTAGCTTCAATTCCGTTACGGGCGGCATGGATCACCGAAACCCCTGCCTTTTTAAGTAATGCCTGAACAACCATAATATTCATCGGGTTGTCCTCGATGACAAGTACCTTTGATCTTTTCAGTTTTTCGAATTCAATACCCGGCTCTTCAACTATTTTTTCAACAACTG
>CAZEWB010000052.1:0-2168 GCA_964515655.1 uncultured Bacteroidales bacterium | reverse complement strand
TATACATTATATTGAAATTGAATGTCGTTCCTTGTCCCGGCCTGCTTTCCAGACCGATCTTGCCTCCCTGCAATTCCACCAGTTGCCTGCAAATAGCAAGGCCAAGGCCAGTCCCGCCATATTTTCTGGTAGTGTCATTTGATGCCTGCCTGAAACTTTCGAAAACAAGACTCTGTTTTTCTAATGGAATACCAATTCCGGTGTCACGTACGCGGAAAACAAGATCATAAATAAGGTCCGTTTCCTTTTCAAGTTCAATAAATATATGAATGTATCCCTGATTGGTGAATTTAAATGAGTTGCTGACAAGGTTTGTAAGGATCTGATATAATTTCAAACGGTCACCAACAACGATTCCCGGAATGCCGGGACCGGTGAAAAGTTTAAGCTCAAGATTCTTTTGATCGGATTTCACCTTGAATGAGTCGATCACTTCGTTTACAACTTCTATGACAGGAAATTCGATCCGCTCGAATTCGATCTTTCCAGAACTGATCTTTGAATAATCAAGTATATCGTTCACAATAAGCAAAACATTGTCGGATGCTGTTTTAATATTTTTCAGATATTTTTTCTGCTCATCATTCAGACTTGTATCTATAAGGATATTCGAAAGACCAACGATCACATTAAGCGGAGTCCGTATTTCATGACTCATGTTTGCCAGAAACTCTTCCTTAACGCGGGCATTTCGTATTGCTTCCTCCCGGGCCGCCACCAGATCTTCATTCTGACTATCTATAGTTTTTAGCATTTCATTGAAACCAAGAACGAGTTTCCCTGTTTCGTCGTCTGCGTGATATGGCAGACTTGTTTTGTAATTGCGCGTTTTGGTGATTGTATTCGTAAGTTGCGACAGGCGCATGATAGGACGTGAAATAATTTTCTGTAAAAATTGAGCCATTAGGATAGTAAAGGCAAGCAGCGAAAGCAGGAGTATTACTGAAAAAAGAACAAAGCGGTTCAGGAAAACATTAAAATCCTTTAAACTTCTTTTAATAAAAAGATAACCTATGATCTCTCCGGGGGAAGTTTCGTCGCTTACACTTACAAGTATATTTATTTCCCCGCCTGTTATCAAAGCCTCGCCTGGTTTTAGCGTCTGCACAAATGATTTATCAATATTAACTGTAGTGTCGGATTTATAGAACGAGAATATATTATACCGTGCATTGAATAATACAGCCTGCAAAATGTTCGTATCGTTTACCATAGTTTCAAGGATCAAACTGCTTGCGGTTGTGTCATTGAAATTCAGGGCGGCTGTATTATTTCCGGCAATGATCCTTGCCTGTGTGTATAAATTCTTTTCAACCCTTTCGAGGAAGTTCTCTCTTTGAAAATAGTAGGTAAACAGAAAAGCGGCAACTAACGCTAATGTTGTAACGAATAGTATTATCAGTAACAGCTTATAACGGATCGATATATTTTTAAAACTTAATTTCATCTTCTGATATAATTTTAGCTAGGGCCAGTAATTTGGAACTGATGGTAAGTTTTACAAGTTGAGCTGAAATATTATTTATTTCAAACCGGTTTTTATAGTTCTGCGGTGTAAAGTTTATGATCCCTCCCTGCTGGCAGAAGTCATCTATCTGGTCTCCTACAGTAAGTACAGGAAGTCCGCCCAGCGATCTGATAAGTTCCGACGCCTGTAATCCGTTTATCTGTGACATAAAAAGTATGTGGCAAAGTTTAGCCTCTTCGGCGGATTCACAAATTAGGATCTTTACATTACGGTTATTCAACGTTTTGTTCTTAACAGTTTCATACAATATTGTTCCAAAAGGATTTTTTCCGTATATCCCGATAATAAACTGATTATCGCTTTTATCAAAAGCATTATCGGGCCAGGTGACAAACTTTGCGAAATTAAAAAGATAGGCGGCTTTAAGCTCATATTCAGTATAAGGCTGTGCTCCTGAAAGAGCCGGGAAAAGCAAACACAGGAACAGAATTTGTATTATATGTCTGATCTTTCCGGTCATTCTAATAATAAGGTTCGTAAAGTTTAACTTCAACCCTTCGGTTCTCTCTGAACTCGCTTTCTGTTTTCTCGGGCGCAGAATGCGTCTCGCCATATCCTGTAATTCTGACACGCTGAGTAGGGATATAGTTATCGAGAAAATATTTAAGGACATTCATAGCTCTTTCATTTGACAGGTCGA
>CAZEWB010000051.1:0-11785 GCA_964515655.1 uncultured Bacteroidales bacterium | reverse complement strand
TGTTGAAGAATTCAATATGCAGTTTTTTAACAGGTGGGGCTAACTGATATTCGAAACAAATGACATTGCCATAGGATGGGACGGCTGGTACCGCGGAGAACCCTGTCAGCAGGATGTGTACGTTTACAAGGCAACTGCAACATTCATCGACGGACGTACCGTTGAGAAAAAAGGAGACATATTGATACTAAGATGAAGATATTTTTTTCTATATTGATCTGTTTAACTGCCGCGCAGGCACTGAAGGGTCAGGATCTGCAACTGACGCAGTTTTACGCCGCCCCGCTGTATCTGAACCCTGCCTTTGCGGGGGCAAATTCTGATTCAAGGGTGGCAACATCTTTCAGGAACCAGTGGTCGGGATTTCCGGAGACCTATAAATCGTTCCTCGTGTCGTACGATCAGTTCCTGCATCAGTATAACAGCGGAATAGGCGGGATCATCATTAGCGACAAAGCAGGAACACAGGGGCTGAGTAATAACATGCTTGCAATAAATTACGCATACGATTATAAGATCCACAGGTACTGGACAGTCTCCATGGGTATGCGCGCGGGATATTGCTGGCGTTCATTAGACTTCAACCGCCTGCTTTTCGGTGATCAGATTGCCCGAAACTCTTCAACTTCACTGCAGGCTCCTTTTTATGAAAAAGTAAGCTTCCTTGACATGTCTGCCGGAATCCTGGTTTTTTCTTCACTGGAATGGATAGGTTTTACTATGGATCACCTGAACGGTCCCGATCAATCATTTCTGGGTAAAGACGCTCCGATACCATTGAAGGGATCAGTGCACGGAGGCGTTAATTTTCCTATCGGCAAAAGCGGGGGCGAAGGCCGGCTTGACGAAAAGCCTGTTGTTACATTGGCGTTCCAGTATCGCTTTCAGAATAAATTCGACCAGTTCGATCTCGGCCTTTATTTAAAACAACCACAGTTTTTTGCAGGTATATGGTACAGGGGACTCCCGGGTTTTAAAGCATATGAACCCGGATATCCTAATCACGACTGTCTTGCCCTTATGGCCGGTTATATTTACAAGAAAAATCTTACTATCGGGTACAGTTATGATATTACGATATCTTATCTTACTACTGCTTCAGGCGGTGCACATGAAATTTCTCTTACTTATAACATTGCCAATCCTAAAAAACCTCAAAGGCCCAGAAACAAAATAATACCTTGCCCTAAAATATAACATTGCTTACTCATTATTAACGACTGTTCTTTTCAAAAAACAACTTTTTATAATTTTTTTCGTCTTTATAAGGTATATTTATATTATTTTTACAATGTCATAAGATAATTCCGGCCAATGGTTTTTTCTGCAAAAAATAACAGATCATATAGATATTTCTTTCTACATAAGAAATGCCGTCCTTTTGCTTTCGTTTTTTTATTTTCAGTCACAACTTACTTTTTCTCAGCCATGCGATCCTAATGTTCCTTCTTTAGCGGTTGATTTAAGTTCTGCTCCAAATGCAGTATGGTTAAGTCCCTCCATTCAAAGGGTTGGAAATTGTTGTGGCACACTTCCACCAGACGGGTGCCTTGAATTCTGGATCACACTAAACCCGGCCGCACAGGGAATTATATTCGATATATACTCCGGAGCCACCCCGGGTGGATCTATGTTTTATCAGATCGACTGTGGTCCACCAACAGCAGTAGGACAGATTATCTGTCTGGATGGTCAGGGGCCACACAGGCTTACTTTTTGCAAACCCGGGAATAACCAAAATGTATATATCATCACTTCCGTTCCGGTACCTGAGGTTTCTGATGACCTTATTTTAAATGAAGGATGTATGGGTGTTATTTCTACAACGGGCTATGATGTTTCATCAATAACAATTAACTCCATTTATCCTGGTCCTACGGGTACTTATAACTCATTTTTATCCTGTCCTTCCGGTTGTGCATCAACAAATGTTATTGCATATTCCGGATACCCGCCATACGTGCTTTACCGGGTATGCGGATCTCCGATAGGAGGATGCGCTTCCAGTTCTTTTTGTGATACCGTAAGGGTTACCTTTCACGCATCACTTGTTGCTACTCTTACTCCGGCACAGCCAACACTTTGTTATGGACAGACATCCACAACTATTACTGCATCCGGTTCAGGGGGAACACCTCCCTATTCCTTCGTGTGGAACACCGGTTCCACAGCAACCACAATTACAACAGGTGTCGGCACTTATACCGTTATTCTTTCTGACGCTTCCGGGTGCCCCCCGACACAGGCAACAGCCACAGTCACTATATTTACCCAGCCCATAACAGCTACTGTCGGCCCGGGACAGACGGTTTGTGCAGCTAATCCTAATACTACCGTTTCTGGAACTGTACAGGCCGCCACGGGCGGCATCTGGTCGGGCGGATCGGGAGTATATCTTCCGAGCAACACGTCTTTGACAATTACTTATGTCCCTTCATCCACTGAGATCAGTAACGGCTTTGCAAATCTTATTTTGACAACAACAGGTAACGGGCAGTGTCCTGCCGGATCTGATACTGTTACTATTTTGTATGTTCCTTTCCTCGGGACACCCACAATTACCACCGACAATGTCAATTGTTTCGGAGGAAGTGATGGCAGTGCAACCGTAACCATGACCGGAGGGAGTTCTCCGTTTACTTACGCGTGGAGCACAACTCCCGTTCAGACAACAACTACGGCATCCGGATTGACAACGGGATCTTATACGATCACAATTATTGACAAATACGGCTGTATCAATATCTCTCCCGTACAAATACTTCAGCCAACGCCATTATCTGCTGTTGCAACACCTAACGATGCGAGTTGTTTCGGTTCTTCAAACGGGACTGCGTCAGTTACTGCATACGGGGGGACTCCTATATATCTCTATAATTGGTCAAACGGATATACCGGGATGAATGCCAGCGGTTTGTCTGCCGGTCCGTATATTGTTACCGTAACCGACGCAAACGGCTGCTCGAAGATTGATACCGTTACTGTCGCTACTCCCTCTCAGCTGGCAGCAACTGTTTCGAATTTCAACAATGTTACATGTAATGGCCTAAGTAATGGCACGGCAAACATTTCTGTTACCGGGGGTACACCCGGTTATTCCTATTCATGGTCTTCGGGAGTAAGTACTTCGTCTGTCGCTACGGGGTTGTCAGCAGGAATGTATACAGTAACAGTATCTGACTCTGAAGGTTGTTTTGCCACAACATTTGTTACGATTACACAACCTCCTCCATTAAACATAACCACCAGTTCTACAAATGCTACCTGTTTCGGAACATCCAGCGGGACCGGTACTGTTACCGCCTCCGGAGGAACGCCGGGGTATACTTATGCCTGGTCGCCTTTTGGCGGTACTAACAGCACCGCGGGTAATCTTCCTGCAGGAACTTATAATGTAACAGTAACTGATTTCGGTGGGTGTCAGATCGTGGGATTAACATTAATCGGGCAACCCCAGCCGTTAATTATTACTGTTGCCAATACAAATAATATTGCATGCTCCGGTGGCAATAACGGAAGTGCAACTGTTTCTGTTTCGGGTGGCACGCCTGGTTATAGTTATCAATGGAGCCCGTCTGGCGGAAGTAATTCGACGGCATCGGGACTTACTGCGGGTAATTATTCTGTTGTGGTTACCGACCTTAACAGTTGTACTTCTCAGATATCTGTTACTATTTTTCAACCGGCATTTCCGATCTCGGCAACATTCAACCAGATGAATGCCAGCTGCTATGGTTCAAATTCGGCATCAATTTCTGTTAGTCCTATGGGCGGAACCGCTCCTTATAACTATTTCTGGAGTCCCATTGGTGCAACGACTCCAACTATTTCAAATTTAAGCGCCGGCATTTATACCGTACTGATTTCTGATGCCAATAACTGTACTTACACCAACTCTGTTACCATTTCACAACCATCAGGGTTGAACCTTACTCCAAGCGTTACAAACGCTGTCTGCGGGGCAGCAACAGGATCTGCCTCCATTCTGGTATCCGGAGGATTACCTCCCTACAATTATTTATGGCTGCCTGGTAATATTACTACTCAGGTTATTTCAAACATTCCGGCCGGAGCATATTCCGTGATAGTTACAGACAATAACGGATGTTCTCAGTCCACAATAATTCTGGTTTCAGAAACCGGCAGTGTAACTGTTTCGATTTCTGCTGTACAAAATGTTTCCTGCTATGGCGCAAATGATGGTTCGGCCTCAGTCTCGGCCTCCGGAGGCACACCTCCGTATACATATTCATGGTCGCCGTATGGCGGCAATGGGCCTAACGCAACAGGGCTGGGTGCCGGAATATACATAGTTACCGTTACTGATATTAATGGATGTATAGGAGTTGCTATAACAGACCCTGAAATTGTACAACCCCAGGTTATTTCAATAACAACTAATCAGATCAACATTACCTGTAATGGCGCCAATAATGGATCTGCCAGTATTCTGGTAGCCGGAGGAACGCCTCCATATAGTTATGCATGGTCCACAACAGCTGCTGTTTCACCAAATATTTCCGGTCTGGTTCCCGGAATTCACAGCGTTACTGTAACTGACGCCCATGGTTGCACAGAGGAATCCTTTGTCAATATCTCACAACCACTACCCCTTACTGTTTCCATGGTGAATTTTAGTAATGTCAGTTGTTATGGCGGTAATGACGGGAGTGCAACATGCCTTATTGCCGGAGGAACAACTCCCTATAATTATAGCTGGTCGCCAAGCGGAATAACCACCTCACAGGCCTCTTCTCTGCCCCCCGGGACTCAGACCGTATATGTAACAGATGCTCATGGCTGCGTCGGCAGCGCATCTATTGTTTTAACACAACCACCAAGCCTTTCAATCTCAACAAGCCAGACTCACAATAACTGTTTTAACGGATCAGCCGGCACCGCTTCTGTCATTCCTTCCGGCGGCACCCCGCCTTATTCATATTCCTGGTCTCCCACCGGTGGCAGTAATGCTACTGCAACGGGATTAGCTTCCGGCGTATATTTTATTGTGGTTGCAGATTATAACGGATGTGAAGAATATGGCGTGGTTACGATTAATGAACCAACGGCTGTGATTTCTTCATTCATCAATTATAATCATATAAATTGTTACGGGGGTAATGACGGCAGCATAGAAGTTTCGGTGACGGGCGGAACTCCGGCCTACACATATTCATGGTCCACCGGCAGCTCTTCTCCGATTCTTACGGGATTATCAGCCGGCACATACTACGTAACGGTCTATGATAATTTTAACTGCACCGATACTGCATATTTTACCATTATAGAACCAACAGCTCCGTTAGCTGTAGGTATAAATTCGCAGAATGTTTCATGTTATCAGCAGACTGACGGATCTGCCCTTGCTTCAGTATCGGGCGGAACACCGCCATATACATACCTTTGGATCCCCTCCGGAGTTAATACCGCTAATGCATTGGGGCTTGTTGCCGGCAACCATACCGTTTCGGTTACTGATGATAATGGCTGCATGGTTTCTTCGAATGTTTATATTTATGAACCCCTGCTTTTAACAACTCAGATAAATATTGTTCAGCCGGTACAATGCTGGAATACAAGCACCGGATCAGCATCAACCAATACTCTTGGGGGTACATCGCCATATACTTATTTATGGAGCACTGTGCCTATCCAGACGACTTCGGTCGCTCAGAACATATATGCGGGACCGCTTTTTGTGACTGTCACCGACCAGCATGGCTGTACAGCTATGTCGTATGGTCTGATAACGGAGCCTCCGGTCATGGAGGCATATATTACCTCGTATAATGATATTGCCTGTCATGACAGTTCCAATGGTCAGGCCACGTCAGTCGGGGTTGGCGGAACTCCTCCTTATGATTACGCCTGGGACACCTCGCCTGTTCAATACACACAGAGTGCAACAAATCTGCCGACCGGGATTTTTACTGTTACAATTACCGATCAGAACGGATGCATGGATACGGCAATAACTACTATTGCAGATCAGCCCCAGCTAATATCTACCGCCAGTAATGATCAGACACTATGCTATGGACAAACAGCTACATTAACTGTGAATGCCTCCGGTGGAAATCCCCCATATTTCTTTTACTGGAATCAGGGGCTGGGAATAGGAGATACAAAAACCGTTTCGCCGACATCCACCACCCAATACATTGTGACATCCTACGACAATAACGGCTGCCCCGGCCTGCCCGACACTATTAATATTGATGTGTTCTGGTTGTTCCCTCAGGATGTAAGTGTATCAGCCAACACTCCTATCTGCCCAGGCAATACCTCGCTGATATATGCATCTGCTTATGTAAATGCGAATGATTCGATCACTTATACATGGAGTAACGGATTAGGACCGGGTCCCGGAGCTTTTGTAATATCGCCCGTACAGGAAACTACTTATACTGTCACTGTAACAAACACCTGTGGTTTTTCTGTTATTGATTCGATATTAGTTGAATTCAGCACTCCGCCCGAAATTGCCTTTTCAGCTGATGTAACATTTGGCTGTGCACCTCTTACTGTCAATTTCACCGATCTTTCTACAGCATATTCAACAATAACAGCATGGAACTGGAATTTTGGCAACTCTCACACATCAACCGAACAAAATCCTAGTTATACTTATAATTATCCCGGACATTTCGATGTTACCTTAAGTATCGAAACAAGCGATGGCTGTTACAACGATTCTGTTTCGGAACCACTTGAGATAATTGTTTACTCTGTTCCGGTTGCCGGCTTTACTGTCAATACCTCGACATTGTATCTCCCAAACGACCCGCTTGTTTGTACCAATACCAGTACCTGGGCAAACTACTATTTGTGGAATTTCGGGGACGGGTCATCAACCTCTTCTTTAACAAATCCCACTCATAATTATACTGCCCTTGGCAATTATACGGTATCGCTTATTGCTATCAATAACCACGACTGCCGGGACACTGCCACCATTGAAATTAAAGCCACGGGGCAAATAATATTTCCAAACGCCTTCACTCCCAACCCCGACCATTCTTCGGGAGGATATTATGATCCCGGCGACTTTACAAATCAGGTGTTTTTCCCGATCCAGAACGGGGTGTCCGAATTTGAGATGATGATATTCAACAGATGGGGTGAACTTATTTTTGTTACAAACGAAGTTACTATAGGGTGGGATGGATACTACAAAGGCGAAATATGCCAGATGGATGTTTATGTCTGGATGGCTAAGATCACGTTCGCAGACGGTCGTTATGCTGAAAAAGTAGGAGACGTACTTCTATTAAGATGAGAAAGATTATTGTCATAGGGCTGATGTTTTTATCATTTCTTGCAACCGGACAGGATCTGCAGCTGACACAGTTTTACGCTTCCCCGTTATATCTGAACCCGGCTCTCACAGGAGCAAACGCCGCATCAAGAATAAGCACATCTTACAGGACACAGTGGGCAGGATTGCCCGGTTCGTTTGATTCTTACCTGCTGTCGTTCGATCATTATATGCATAGAATGAACAGTGGCATCGGGCTTTTATTTTATAAGGATGTTGCCGGTTCTATGCAACTGGGAACAACTTCCATCGGCTTCAGCTATGCATTCGATTACAAGATCTCTCACAATTGGTCTGCTGCTATCGGTTTAAAATCCTCGTACTGTTACCGCGCACTGGATTTTACAAAGCTTGTATTCAGCGATCAGATAGTAAGAGATGCCGAAACATCTCTTCAATCCCAAATTCCTGAAAAAGTGGAATATTTCGATTTTTCGAGCGGATTCATATTGTTTTCAGCAAAAACATGGATGGGCATAGCCCTTAATCACATGAACAAGCCGATAGAATCGTTCCAGCCAAAAAGCACCATCCTGCCGTTTACATTTTCCCTTCACGGCGGCGGAAATATTTATCTTGAAAAAGCCGGCGCCGGTAAGTATTCGCTTAAACCATATTTTATGCTTGCTGCCAACTACAGGAGTCAGGCAAAATATGATCAGTTGGACCTTGGACTTTATCTGAAGCAGCCACAATATTTTGCAGGAATATGGTACCGCGGAATACCCGTCTTTAAACGCTATGCTCCTGAATTTTCGAATAACGATGCTATAGCGCTTTTAATAGGAGGCGTCTATAAGCAGGCCACTTTCAGTTATTCTTATGATTTTACTGTTTCCCGATTGATTGGCCTTTCCGGAGGGTCGCATGAAATTACTGCAACATTGTACATGTCAAATCCCCGCAAGGCAAAAAAACTCAAGAAGAAGATCATGCCCTGTACAGACATGTACTACAACTAATTCTTATTATCTTTTTATAAATTCGAATATCGAAATATGTTTTTTTTCATTGTCCGCCGAAGCAACTTCTTAAGCCCGATCATTCTGATCCAAACACTGACTTTATAGACAGGTTCTATTTAGTCAGTTCAAAAGTATTTCTTACTCTTACAATTCTCCGGTTTATTTTAGACTTAGTTCTCAAAATTTCCTTTTTTTCAATATTAGGAAAATCCTTTTCGATAAATTCCAATTTAAATTTATCAGGTAATTTCTCTGCTAAATCAGGATTGTCAACTAAGTAATTTACAAAATCAATAGTCAATCCTATGTTTCTCTCTACAGTTTCTTTATTTGTCATACTTAGTGTTTTTTCATTTTTTTAATAAATCGTTCCTTGTACCATTCCCATCTGTCCTTTAAGTCCTGTTCAGCATATTTTGATGCACTTTTTAAATTATCAATTGCGATTTCTTGCTTTTCCTTGTCTCCGTTTGGTTTAAGGATGTCTCTGTGAAAGAATCCATGTGCACAATCATATCTAACTATTGAAGTCCAATTATTGTTAATCAGTGCTTCGTATTGATAAACAACATCAATCAACTCTCCTTTGTCAACTTTTAAACGAACCCTTAATCTATCATGTCCGAACTTATCAAGTATTATTTCAAATTCTATCTCTTTCACTGTCAAAATAGATTTAATTCAAAGCAAAGATACAAATTTTAATCATAAGTTGATTTGTACGCACAATAACTTCCTTATCTTTGTCTTATAATTTCATTTACTTCAATTTATTATGACCCGGTTATTGATCATTTTTTCTGTGCTAGCATTGTCAGGCATATTGTCTCCTTTATTATACGGGCAGGATATTTACCCTTTTGTTGAGAATAAAAATCAGTGGCCTTCAATAGTGCTCTATAAAGCAGAGATCCCGGGCGGAGATTTATTTCTCGAAAAAGGCGGATTTGTTTATGATCTCGGAGCAGTTTCGTATAAAGATATGTCAGTGGCACACCGGGGTCCGCAGGCATCGGATTGTAAAGAACCATACAAGAGACATGCGTATCGTGTATCCTTCGAAGGTGCTCAAAAAAACACTTCTGTCACTCCCTTCGGAAAATCACAGGACTACTTCAATTTTTTTATTGGTAATGATGTTTCTCATCATGCAAGTTATGTATACCGGTATAAGCAGATCTTGTATAAAAATCTTTATTACGGAATTGACATGACCGTTTACACTAAGGACAATACTTTAAAATATGATTTTATTATAAAGCCCGGCGCTTTGGTATCAGATATTAAAATGTCGATAGACGGTGCAGATAATTTTGCTTTGACAGACAACAATCTGGTAATTGAGACTTCCGTAGGAAATATTACCGAACTGAAGCCCCTTGCTTTTCAAAATATTTCAGGAATAAAGAAAGATGTTGCCTGCAGGTATGTTATTAAAAACAACATGGTCTCTTTTGAATTCCCTGAAGGTTATAACATGGATCATGAGCTTGTAATAGACCCCACACTTGTATTCTCGACATATTCTGGTTCGCTGACCGACAACTGGGGATTTACAGCAACCAACGACAACAATGGAAATGCATATTCCGCAGGTATTTGCTATGGCACAGGATTTCCGGTCAGCATGGGCTCTTATCAGACAAATCCAGCCGGTTCATGGGATATGGGAATAATCAAATATACTCCGGATGGAACAGCAAGGATTTTTGCAACCTTTTTAGGTGGTTCGGTATCTGAAATACCTCAAAGTATTGTTTCAAACGGTTCGGGTGATCTTATTATTTTTGGAACAACGGGGTCTTCCGATTTTCCTGTTACTGCCGGCGCATACGATACACTGTTTAACGGAGGACAGAATTTAACCTACGACAATGTCCTTACCTTTCCTAACGGGACCGATATTTACATCAGTAAACTCAGCGCCGACGGGACACATCTTATTGCCTCGACCTTTGTGGGAGGCACGGATAATGATGGCTTGAATTTCCAGAATTATTATGCTAGTTTCATCATGCACGGAAACGACTCTCTATACTATAACTATGGCGACGGAGCAAGGGGAGAAATAATTTCCGACGATCTGAACAATATATATGTAGCATCAACAACTTTTTCAGTTGATTTCCCCGTTACTCCCGGAGCCTTTCAACAGATAAATGCCGACAAGCAGGATGGTGTTGTCTTTAAGATGAGTCCCGACCTTTCTGCACTTTCATGGTGCTCGTACCTTGGTGGAAGCGCTAAAGATGCTGCATATTCGCTTGATGTTGATCAATCGGGGGATGTTTATGTATGCGGAGGTACCTCTTCTGTCAATTTTCCTACAACTTCCGGAACTTTCCAGCCAATTTTCAACGGTGGTACCACCGATGGCTTTGTCTGCCACTTTGCAAACGATGGCTCTTCGATCATATCGGGAAGTTTTTTTGGCTCCGCACAATACGATCAGGTGCATTTTGTACGGCTGGACAGTGATAATAATATTTACATAACCGGACAAACCAAAGCTCCCGGCAGTACATTTATAATCAATGCAACTTACGGTACTCCAAACAGCGGGCAGTTCATCGCTAAATTTCCTAATGACCTTTCGGCGCCTGTATGGTCAACAGTTTTCGGAACCGGGATCGGGAAACCCAATATAAGTATTACCACTTTCTCTGTTGATGTTTGCAACCGTATTTGTCTGGCGGGCTGGGGGCGGGAATGGGCAGACTCTGATGGCTATACATGGGCAAGCACCCAGGGCACAAAAAATATGGACGTTACAACTGATGCATTTCAAAGCATTACCGACGGGCAGGATTTTTACCTGATGGTGCTGGCAGACGATGCCTCACATCTAGTATATGCCACATTTTTCGGAGAGCAGCATATTGGCGCCGGGTATTGCGGACACGATCACGTAGACGGCGGCACAAGTAAATTCAACAAACAGGGGAGTTTTTTTCTTTCTGTATGTGCCAGCTGCGGATACGGCTGTAACGGATTTCCCACATATCCCAATCCGGGAGTGTGGTCGCCAAATAACGGCGGGATAAATTATCCATCCACATGGGTGTGTAATAATGCTTTATTTGTTTTCAATGTAATTGACGACATTGTACTGGCACAGGCTGAAGGTGTTGCCCCCGGCTGTTCGCCCTACACCGTCTCTTTTCAGAATACCGGTAACGGAACTTCGTTCTTCTGGGATTTCGGCGATGGCGTAACATCAACCGACACAAGCCCGGTACACACTTATGATTCAACCGGCAATTACAATGTAATGCTTATTGCATCAGACTTTACTACCTGCAATTTTTCGGATACTATGTATTTTCAGGTACTTGTAACAAATGAGATCACAGATACCCTTCCGGATATGTATTGCGCTCCCGGCGATTCCGTTCAGATAGGATTTCCGCCGGACAGTTCCATTTCGTGGTCTTGCACCTGGACTCCGCAGACCGGGTTAAATAATGACACGATCACAAACCCAACCAAACACACCCAACAC
>CAZEWB010000050.1:5092-11860 GCA_964515655.1 uncultured Bacteroidales bacterium | reverse complement strand
TAACAAAGAATTATTACCTCAGACCTATCAGTTGGTCTTTTTTTCTTCCTTATGGTTAATAATAACTATTGAATCACGTTCTTCGATGATCTTCACAATCGGGTCTTTTTCCTCAATTACTTTAACTTTCTGACTCTGCGAAATGTCGGGATTACAGCCCTGGGAAATAAAAAATAATATGAAAATCAGAAAAAGGCCCGAAACAGATAATTTTCTCATTCAGAATCTTCATTTAATGCTTTATCAATAGCTTTTTGACTGCTTGGCCTTTTCGGAGTTGTCAGTTCCTGTTTTGCGGAATACACCTTCGAGGTGGAAATTAGGGTTTTTATATCCTCTTTCTTCCTTATTGGAAGTAAAAAAGACTTTACCGTGAAATGCATACTGAACACCCATATCAACATCGTTAAGCAGGGTATCCTGCGGATTTGAAGAGATATAAACAGAGAAGTTGGAAAATCCCCATTTTTTAAATTTCCACATAAGATCCCATTCAGCGACATCATTATTATCATTAGTTTTGTAAATAACTATGTCTGCCTGATCCATGGTAGGAACTTCAAGTAGAATGAGATTTGCATCACCGGGATGCCCCATCTCGATAACAGTTTGCGAATTAAGTTGAACAAAACTTAATGAAGCAATTACTAAAAACAGTATAGTTTTCATGTAATTAGATTTTAACTTCCAAATATATAATAAAACGATATATTTGTCAACATATTTTCCTTTTTTTTTTGAACTCAGTAATTAACTATGTATGATTAACATAATCAAATCCAGACGAAGTATAAGAAAATTCATTATAGGTGAAATCTCCGATGAGCAGGTAAATATGATCGTTGAAGCTGCAATGTACGCTCCGTCAGCAAGAAATACACAGTCGTGGCATTTCGTGGTAATAAGGGATAATGAAAAGTTGAACAAACTGGTTGGGTTGCATACGCCTAAGGTGACGGAAGTCGGAAACACGAAGGCTGAAGCAGAGTTTGGCATGTGTGGTAGGCATTGCCTACTGCCAATTGCAGACTGGCGACTGAAGACTGCAAGGTGCCAACTCAGATCTTCCTACACCTCTGGCGTAAGCAACTATAAATACCCGTATTTCCCTTTCCACTTCGAAGCAAGAAAAAGTTTCATTTCTCTTTCTCTTGAGTTTTCCTGTGGTGAATAAAAGACCTTTCCGGCAACTTTTTCCGGCAGAAACTCCTGATCGGTGAAATTCCCGTCAAAACTGTGAGCGTACTTGTAATCTTTGCCATAACCGATGCTCTTCATTAATCTGGTAGGGGCGTTACGAAGGTGCAGGGGAACGGGGAGATTTCCGGTTTCTCTCACAAATTCCAGCGCTCCGTCAATGGCCATATAGGCGGAATTGCTTTTAGGAGACGAGGCCAGATATATGGCTGTTTCAGATAAAACTATACGAGCTTCGGGCATACCTATGGCGTGGCACGACTGAAAACAGGCATGAGCAAGGAGCAATGCATTGGGATTGGCCAGCCCTACATCTTCGGAAGCAAGAATGATCATACGCCTTGCAATAAAGAGAGGATCCTCTCCTCCATCCAGCATCCGTGCCATGTAATATACCGCAGCATTTGGGTCGCTTCCTCTTACCGATTTTATGAACGCAGAAATTATATCATAATGCATCTCACCACCTTTATCGTACATCGCCATATTCTCCTGCAGCAGGCCGGTCACAGTCTTATTGTCAACTTTGATCTTTGCTCCGGGCTGAGCATTGTAAAGCATATCCAGAATATTCAGCAGCTTTCGCGCATCACCGCCCGAGAATCTGTACAATGCGTCCGTTTCGGTAATATTCCACTTCTTTGTTTTAAGATATTCATCATTTTCCGTCGCTCTTTTCAGCATTTTTTCAAGATGCTCAACGTCCAGGCTTTTAAGAATATATACATGACAGCGGGAAAGTAATGGTGATATTACTTCGAACGAAGGATTCTCGGTAGTGGCGCCTATCAGTATTATCGTACCCTGCTCCACGGCTGCAAGAAGAGAGTCCTGCTGCGATTTTGAGAACCGGTGGATCTCATCAATAAACATTATCGGAGGCAGCTTTCCCGACAGAACATCAACTTTTGCTTTTTCAATAACCTCCCTTACATCCTTTACACCGCTATGTACGGCGCTGAGGATAAAAAAATCCCTTCCGCTTCCGACAGCTATGATCTTTGCCAGAGTGGTCTTCCCCACTCCCGGAGGTCCCCAGAAAATCATTGAAGTGATATTGCCCGACTCAACCATTTTACGAAAAACGGTTCCTTTTGCCGCCAGATATTCCTGTCCTATATATTCGTCTAAGGTTACCGGCCGGAGTCGTTCAGCAAGTGGCTGTATCATTTTCGGGGGAAATATTCTGTTTATCTGATTATGGAAAACAAGCTTCAATTCTGTTAAAAACTGTTTCAGCGCTGATGCTGCGGATGCACTCACAATGATTTGATTTGCGGCAAAGATTGCAATCCTTTTCAATTACCAAATACGAAGCATTCGATCCAAGAGGAGCCCACCGCTGAGGAAAGATCGGTTTCATAGGCGAGTACAATCCAAGTGCATGAATGCCTGCCATTGCAGCAATATGAATAGGGCCGGTACTGGCGGCGACAAGCACATCGGAGAAAGAGATAAGCGAAATATAATCCTCAAGGGACAACTTTCCGGTAACATCATGAGCCCTTGCCCTGAAGAGTTTAAGGAATCCTTCCATCAACCGCGCTTCGTTATCAGTACCTGCAATAATTACATTATATTTATCGTAAGGAAGCATTTGCACCAGCCGTGAAAAATTATCAAGCCCCCACTCCCGCGCGCTTCCTTTTGATTTAGGATGAATTATTATATTTTTCTTTTTATTATCTATATACTTGCTCAGATGTTCCGGTATAACATGCTCTTTTTTAATATTATAGAGGGTATGTATCTGTTCCCTTTCGGGCAGAACAAATCCGGGAATTATTCTTTTAAGAAGCATTAGATTGAGCTGTGCTTCATGAAGGTCGGATTTTTTTCTGCTTAATGATATCTTTTTATTAAGGAACAAAAAGTGATGAAAGCGCCGGCTTGTCCCGACTCTTATTTTAATACCTGCCATCATTGAGATCAGCGAAAGACGTTTGTCAGGAAAAACATGAATTATGCAATCAGCCCCTGTGTTTCTCAAAAAAGCGGCAGCTTTTCGTAAAGACATTGATTCCAGTATGTCATTATCGATGAACTTGTCGACATTACCACATTTTTCAACAACAGGCCTGGTATATTTCTTTCCAAGAAAAAATACCTCAGCTCCGGGAAAATGCTGTTTAATTAAACCTGCCAAAGGCAAAGTAAGAATAACATCGCCAATGTTATCGGTTCTGCTTATTATTATCCGGTTCAAAATCCAAATATTATCTTAATACAACAACACCTGCTTTTTCATAGGCTGCATCGCCCTGCGCTTTCAGAACAAAGAAATAATTTCCTACCGGCATTTTAACTCCTGCACTTGAGTATCCATCCCAGTACGGCCGTTTTGCAGTAATGGTATAGATTATCGCTCCCCAGCGGTTATAAATTGTAAGCTCATAGGCAGTAACACCATTTGTTCTGAATTCAAAAATATCGTTGATGTTATCGCCGTTAGGAGTGAACACATTGGGGACTTCGAGACTATCGGTAACATCAATTGTTTTTGTAATGGTATCGATACAGTTCTTACCGGCATCAACAATAAAAGAAACGCTATGCTGGCCCTGCGACTGGAAAATATTATAAACAGTGTCATTGTCATTAACGGCCGAATCACCCGGAAAAAGCCAGGAATAATTGTATGTATTGGCATCATTATTAGTTACGATCCCATAAAAAACAATCAGGAAGAAAGGTTTATCCGGCAGGTCGGAATATGTAAAGTCAATAACAGGCATTTCGCGGACAAGGATATAATTAGTTTTGATAGCAGTATTACTTGATGTTGCATTAGATGTTGTAAGTGTTATTGTGTAAGTTCCGGCATCTGCATATGTATGTATAGGATTCTGAACAGTATCTGTAATACTGTCACCGAATTCCCAGAACCATTCGTCAATAGGATTACTGATAGCATAGGTAAGGTCGGTAAACTGCACCCCGGTACCTTCACAAATGACAGTTGTATCAGCTTTAAAATCTACAATGAACTGCGAAAAAGCCGAAGAAATGCTAATAAAGAACAGGCAAAGGATATAAATAGCTTTCATCATCAAGGTACAAATATACTAAAATATCTTAATTGAATAAAAGAATCAGATTTTTTCTGTGAGCTTACGAATAAGTTTAAAACCCGATAGGAATTCCCTTGCTATTACCCTGAAGATCGTGTACGAAGGAATGGCAAGTATCATTCCCGGAATCCCTGCAACAGTGCCTGCAATAAGAATTACAAGAAATATTTCAAGCGGGTGAGCCTTTACACTTTTTGAAAAGATCAACGGCTGAATAAGAAAGGCATCAAGGATATCAACAGAAAGATATATAACAATCATCCACACTGCCATGGTTGTATAAGCATCGAAAACCGGAGTTGTAAAATGGATCACTGTGCCAAGAGTCAGCCCGAAACATATTGAAATTATGGGACCGGCATAAGGGATCACATTAAGAATAGCAGCAACCAGAGCCAGTGTTGCCGCATGTTCAATTTTCAACCCTATTGCCATCATTCCAAAGATCGTCAGTCCGAATACCAGTAATATATCGAACAATATCCCGACGAAATAACGGACAAGGAGACTTTTTATCGATAGTATAATATGCTTGACTTCCGTTTCTAGGTCAGTCGGAACAAGTAAGAGAACAGAGGAAGCAAAGAGATTCTGATCCTTTAGAAAGAAGAAAGTGACAAATGTTACAACAAAAACCCCCACAGCCAGAGTAGAAATAATGTTAGTAAGATTGGACAGTATGCCTGACAGATCGGAAAGATTAAATAGTTCCATCAATTGCTGTAACACCGAGGCGGCAATATCTGATGAATTATCCGCAGGAACGTCGAAAGACTGAAGGCCGCTGATAAATGTGGCAAACTGTTCCTGAAAATCCATTACTACAGAACTTGTCTGTATTGTCGAGAAAAGCATAGCTTCGTTGTAGATCAGAGGAACAAGAAGTCTTATTACAATATAAATAAATACCCAGAACGACAATATTGCAATTGCAGATGCAAGAGAGCCGGGGATCCTGAACTTTCCGAATTTGATCGACTTAAGTCCGCTTACTATTGGTTGTAATATCAGCATTAATACAGCAGAAATAAGGATGTAAGCAACCAGGTTCCTGAAATAATAAAGAATTATGATTATTATCAGCGCTGATAAAGCAAGCAGGACGTTTTTGCGTGTAAAATACTGGTACATCACTTAATTCATGTTACGTAAATAAATTCATGTGCAAAAAAAGACCCAAGTCCCAAATCCCAAGTCTAAAGTCCCAAGCCCTAAATTCCAAGACCCAAATTCCAAGGGAGCCGTCCCTTGGGGCTTGGACCTTGGGGCTTGGATCTTGGGGCTTATTTACTGTCTTATGAGTAACATCAGTTATTTAAGTGTTATTCCGAATACAAAGTAAATGTTTTCTTTCTGCGGATTGACAATTATTTTCGAAAATACAGGCAAAGAAAATTTTTCGGTGATCTGAATTTCTTTACTTAGTGAAACTCCTGTATTTACAACTCCCTCATAATCACCGTACCATCCTGCAGCGTCAGTTCCGCCGATAAATATCTCTCCGCAGAAATCATCTTTTTCGTACAACCATGCTGCTTCGTAATAGCGCGAATTTTCGGTATCGGCGCCATAAAAATTAAATGCCGCAAGCGCTCTGAAAGGTATTTTTTCTGTTCCGGGAAAAGAAAGTTCAAAAGAAAGGTCATGACTTGTAAGATCATCCTGCCACCTGAAATAATTGCCGGGATTAAGATTAAAATCGCTTACATAGTAATCAACAACACTTAACCCGAAATAATCATGAGAATACCCGATAAGAAAGTCGGTTTCGTACGGACCGGTAAGAGGAGAAGATGCCCAGAAGCCGGCATAAAAATTACCATATGTAAAACTTGCATATGGCTGTACGCAGGGTAATCCTGACAGCTGGCTTCCGCGCCACATGTAACTGCTTACAAGATCGGCCGACAGCGAAAGTTCTGCTTTTTTATCTTCAGGCTGTGAGAAGCAGTTTACCGATGCCAGGCTGAAAGAAATAATAATAAAGAGTGCTATAAGATTTTTCATTCGATAAATAATTACTTATTTTGTGCAAAATTAAATGAAAAAATGAAATTTTCAATAATAGTTGCAATTGCCTCTAACGGCGCTATCGGAAAAGACAATAATCTCCTGTTTCACCTGCCCGAAGATCTGAAATACTTTAAAAAGGTCACAGCCGGCCATGCAGTAGTAATGGGCAAAAACACATGGGACTCACTTCCCATTAAACCACTTCCGGGACGCACCAATGTTGTACTTAACAGGGAAATGAACCTTGTATCCAGCGCCTGCGTAGTTCTGCCTACTGTCGAAGAAGTTACCCGTTTTTGTGAAAAACTCAATGACCCCGAATGCTTTATCATAGGCGGTGGAGAAGTGTACAGAACTTTCCTGCCTTTAGCTTCAAAACTATATATTACAAAGATTTTAAAAGACTTTGAAGCCGACACATTTTTCCCCGATATCAATAAAAATGAATGGAAACTGACTTCAACCCCCAACCAAACACACCCAACAC
>CAZEWB010000050.1:0-5082 GCA_964515655.1 uncultured Bacteroidales bacterium | reverse complement strand
GGAAAAAGAAGGCTTTAAGTACAATTTTGAAGTTTGGGAACGGGCTATTTAAAATTCCAAGACCCAAGTCCAAAATTCCAAGCCCCAAGGGACTGTTCCCCTGGAATTATTGTTCATTGAAAATTGAACATTTGGAATTGTTCATTAAAAACGATTACAATTTTTTTGTATTTGTTTGGAAATTGTTGCTTGGGTATTTAATTTGTTTTGGGGGATTTGACTTTCAGCCTTATTTTGTTTAATTTTGTAATAATTAGATCAGTAAATGTTTAAATATAAAAAGGCATATCTTTTAATAATCTTTTTTTCGACATCGTTTGCAGTGGTTTCATTTTCGCAAAAAACTGAATGGGGTTCAAGTTATTTTAGTGAAAATTATCTCTTTAATTATAAAACGAATATTAAACCTGATACAAATAAAAATTATTATACTTTGCCTAAAAATATAATTTATCTTGAATTCTTAGGCTCTACTCATATGGGGCTTAAAACTAAATGTACATAACCATCATTATAAATTTGCCGATAATTATTTGATGTTGTTTATATTAATGCCGTTCCGCAAAACCATGCTATTTAAAACGAGTTGTACATTGGTTTAATTTTGGTTGAATAACAGGCGTCGTTTTTATGGCAATAATGCTTCTGGGTTTAATTTAGGCCACAAATATACGCTATATATAGTAATATCAATAGAAAATAAGCAGTATCGTCTCTGATCAGCCGGAATGCTACTATTAAACAACAATAATATTTACAGCGACTTACAGTATAATGAGAAAATACTGCCATTTTGGGGACATAAAAACTCGTTTAATTCGAAATGTACGAGTTGGGCACTCAGTTGGGCACTCAGTTGGAGCCTAAAATAAACGTCAATGATACGGGATAAATAACAAAAAAGCATACAAGTACACGTTATTATTCAATAATAGTACCCAATTAATCCATACTATAAGCAAATTAGATATAGTATAAGTGTAATAATATCAGCGCAATAAGTAAATATATGAATAAAAAAGTGTGTATTATAATGTATTACTCAAGCCGGATGACACCCAGGACGAGTGCAATGTTGTATATCTGAACCCGTTTAAGTTCAAAGGGCTTGTATTTATCGTTGTCCGAAACTATTTGCACCGCATCATTGTCGCTTCCTTCCAGTATTCTCTTAATTAAAGGCCCCTGATCTGTATCAAGCACATAAACCTTATTCCACTGGAAGAAAGTATCAAGCGGAAGTTTCTTACATGCCACTATATCGCCTGAGTTATACTTTGGATACATGGAACTGCCTTTAACTGATATAAGGAAGTCGGCTCCCTTGAATACAGGCACTACATACCTGTCGCATTCATGTTCCAGTATCTGAACGTCTCCGCTGAACATTCCGGCCATAGCACTGGCGGGTATTAGAGGTATTCCATGAGCATCTTTTTTGGCAATACATACATTATTATTATCGCGAAGCATTTCACCCTTACCGGTTAATAGCCATTCTGGGTTGATATCTGGAAAATACTCTAATATATTCGCATATTTATCAGTGCCAATTTCTCTTTTTTTGTCCAAAAAGCCATTAGAAACACCCAAATCCTTACTGAATTTATACTTACTAATACCCTTAGAATCAAGATATAGTAAAATTCTTTCAGTTATTTTTTCATTTTTATTAGAATTTATTTGCATATTAGTAGAATTGATTAGTATATTTGTAGTGCCAATAAATTACAAAAGTATGAAAAAAATGAAACCAGAAGAAATAAGAGAAAATATTCGCCGAGGCGATTACGAATTGATAGCCGAACTCAGCGGATACAGGAAGTGTACGGTAGAGGCACAGATCAGAGGAGAAAGAACATTAAAGCAGCCGGTTATTGATGCTGCAATTAAAGTAATCAAATCAAGGTCGTCTCTGTTAAATAAGGTTCAGAAGTAACCGGGCGTCCCGGATGGTCACTGTCGGGGTTCGACTCCCCGACCGGGAACAAAACACTAAAAATCAAAATCATGAAAGAATTAATTGAACAAAACAATGCGCTTTTAAAGCGAATAATTGGACTACTTCCAATTGAACAAAAATTTGACGGCATCAGCCAGGCAATCGAAAACAGAATGACCGATAATGAAGCCTTTTTAAAGGGTGAGGACAATAAATCCGATAAAACTATAACTATAAATATCAACAGCCTGGTAGATAAAATAGTTATTAACCCTTCAGAAGAGAAAACATCTGAAGAGTTTAATAAAAAACTTGCTAACGCAATACAGGATATTATTAAGGGCGCTACTTTCCCCGACTCTTCGCCTTCAGCAGAAAAGCCTCAGCATTAGTATTAATTCTCTTTTTAACATCATCAACATGTACATTTTCAATTTTAGAAACAACTGTACAATAATCATCCAAAAGAGCCTTCAACTTAAATTGGGTCAAAATCAAATCATTCAAAATTTCATTTT
Organism: uncultured Bacteroidales bacterium; assembly: GCA_964515655.1. Taxonomy (GTDB): domain Bacteria; phylum Bacteroidota; class Bacteroidia; order Bacteroidales; family GWA2-32-17. Next base: position 2,622 of record CAZEWB010000050.1, on the reverse strand, counting down.
CCATATTACTAATATTTAAAGGTTAGCACTGCAAATATAAGTAATTATCCCGGATGGTCGCAGATATGGTTCGACTCCATATCCGGGAGCCAAAACACCAAATGGAATACTTCAACAACATAATGTGCATTACACTTGAAGAATGGCTCAACGCCGGACTGAAAAATAAAGATTATGAGAATGATAAAGCGCGCAACTATCTTCAGGTTGTGCGCAAGGGCGGCAACGGTCGCAAAATGCTTATATCATTCGACAGCATAGCCAAGATCGAGCGTAAGAATGCCATCATATCAAAATATGGCGACCCGCGCGAAAAGACCGCAAACAAAACCCTGCGCGACAGGATAGTCATTGATGAAAAGGCTACTCAGTTTTACTCCAACTTTCAACTGGCCGATGAGAGAATGCTTCCTGATAAGAACATTTCGCAGTACTCGCTCAACGCATCCATACTTAATGCCATCCGCGACATATATAACGACAGCAAGTCGGCCCGTCGCTCACTTGGTCGCGGCGATCTGAAGCACTTCTTTGAACGCGCTGTTGAATCAATACAGAATCTTAAACCGGAATACGATCACTCGCTGCCAAATAACCACAGGCACCTGCAGCGCGTATTTAATGTATACGTCGAAGATGGGTACATTGCCCTGATCAGCGGCAAATTCTGCAACGACAACCGCAGGAAGGTCACAGCCGATATCGAACACCTGATCTTATCGCTCTATTCGATGCCGAACAAACCTTTTGCATTTAATGTATGGGAAATGTACACTCAGTTCATTCAGGGCAAACTCGACGTGGTTGACAATCGCACCGGGGAACTGTTTAACAGAAATAACTTCGTAAAAGATGGCAAGCCCGTAGAACTTAGCGAGGCAACGGTTTGGAATTATCTGAACAATCCGAAAAACCGGGCCGTGGTTGACAAAATGCGCTCCGGGAGCTTCCAGTACAATAATGAACACAGGCCACATCATCACAGGCACAGTCCTTTCTTTGCTTTCAGCAAGATATCAATGGATGACCGCGACCTCCCGCGCAAACTTACCGATGGCAAGCGCGTTAAAGCATACTATGCTTATGATGTTGCAAGCGGATGTGTTATCGGCGCGGCATACAGCAGGAATAAAGACGAACAGTTATTTATCGACTGTCTCCGCGACACCTTCCGTCTGATCGAGCGCAACAACTTTGGAATGCCAGCGGAAGTTGAAGTTGAAAATCACCTTGTAAATAAATTCTTTGATGACCTGGCCCTCATGTTTCCGTATATGAGAATTTGCAACCCTGGCAACTCGCAGGAAAAGCGCGCAGAGCACTTCAACAGGGCCAAAAAATACGAAGTTGAAAAGAAGTATCATAAAGATATCGGTCGCTGGTGGGCGCGCGGGGAAGCCTACCGTGTAGATGTGGACAAAGTAAATGATGAATTCAAAGAACGCGGTTATACTTACGAGCAACTTGTAGCCGACGACCGCGAAAGCATACGCATATACAACAACTCCGCGCACCCGCGCAGGAAGTATTATCCCGATCTGACGCGATGGGATGTTCTTAAAAATAACATGAATCCCGATCTTAAGCCGATCAGCAAGGCTTTAATAAGCAAGTCTGTTGGCGAACACACAGAATCTACCATACGCCGCAATCAATACCTCACGGTGCAATATGAAAAGTACGCTCTTCCTTCACCTGAAATCATTAATAGGCTCCTCCCGAACAATTATAATGTCGATGCATATTACCTGAGTGACGAAAACGGAGTGATCCCGGAAGTGTATTTGTACCAGAAGGGCAAATTCATCTGCAAATGTGATAAGATAGTTTCTTACAACGAATCGGCAGCCGAGCAGACAGCGGACGACAAAGCCAATTACACGGAACAGTGCAAGTATGTTTCAAAGTTCGACAAAATGACGAAGGACGGCAAGAACGATCTCTCAAAGATTGTTGTAATATCTGTTGAAGATACTGCCACAGCAATAGACAAGGCCGCCGAGCCGGTTGTAATAAAGCATACCCTTGTAAAAGAGGACGACATTGAGGAAATGCTTCGTGACTACAACCCGGAGGAATACACCGAAAATGCTAAAAACAATTTATAACCAAAACACCAGAAACCATGATTACAATTGAATTAAAAAAAGCAGTCGTAGCCGAAATCCAAAAGAGAAGAGGCTTATTTCAGGGAACAGATACAAAGTATGCCGTATCCCTGGGAATCAATAATGCAGTGTTGAGCCGCATTATCAAAAAAGGTGAAACCGAGAAGATACTTTCAGACCAGAACTGGATCAGTCTGGCCCGTAAGATGGGAGTGTCGGTCGGACAACAAAAGGACTGGAACACCGCCGAGACCCCGGTATTCAAATACATTACCGAGTTATTCGATCAGTGCCAGAAAAACAGTAACAGTGCCATGCTTTGCGACTCAGCAGACATTGGCAAAACTTACACAGCAAAAATATACTGTAATACACACAAAAACGCCGTATACGTGGATTGCAGCCAAGTAAAAAGCAAGCAGAAACTCATTCGTTTCATTGCTAAAGAATATGGGGTTGGGCATACTGGAAAGTATAATGATGTATATGAGGATTTGGTGTTTTATCTGAGGTG
>CAZEWB010000049.1:0-11880 GCA_964515655.1 uncultured Bacteroidales bacterium | reverse complement strand
TGACTGTTTTCAAAACAAGCATAACGCAGAAATCGGACATTACAGACAGACACTACATAACAAAGAAAATGTTATCAATCAGCCTGATGTTACCGCAATGAACTGCTGTAAATGCTATATATGTGCGGCTTATAACGAGATCCCTGACAATATCCAGGCTTTCGGAATCGGCTATTTTGAAGTATTCGGATTTCAGATATGGTACATTATTAATATAGTTTTCGAACCATTCGGAAACAGATTCGTAACTATTTTTTCGTAACATTTCAGGTACTTGTGATAAAGCGAAAAAAACTGCGGGGGCCGATTTCCTTTGTCCCGGGCTCAGGCGCATGTTACGTGAACTCATTGCAAGGCCGTCCCTTTCGCGGACAGTAGGACAGGTAATTATTTCAACCTGTTGTGAAGTGATCTCCACGGTACGTTTAATTATCATTATCTGCTGATAATCCTTTGCTCCAAAAAAAGCTTTATCAGGTTTCACAATGTCAAAAAGCCTCTCGATTACCCTTGCCACGCCCTGAAAATGCCCCGGGCGGTGCTTTCCTTCCATAATTTCTTCAATTTTCCCAAGAGGGTAATGTTTTTTTTCAGCAACAGGATACATCTCCTTTTCATCGGGAATAAATACCACATCACACCCTGCCTGCTTCAACCTTTCGGTATCTTCACCGATGGTTTTGGGATAGTTGTTAAAATCGTTTTTATCGTTGAATTGTAAGGGGTTCACAAAGATGCTCACAACGGTAACATCACATTCACTCCTGCATCTTTCAATAAGGGAAATATGACCTGTATGTAAGGCGCCCATTGTGGGGACAAAGCCGATGACTTTTCCCTTGCTTCTTAAAGAATCAAGGAACCTGTTCACATCCCTTATTTTTTCAAATACTTTCATGAACTGCAAACCTATATTTTTTTTCGTTAAAAAAACAGAATTATCCTTAGAAATATATGATGATTTGCAATATTCTGCATTTATTTTTGGTTTATATGGGAGATTTTTTATATTTTTGCAAAATACTTTTTAACCGAAAGACAACTGATGGAAAAAGAACGTGTTTTGTTTGTCACACAAGAAATTACACCCTACCTGCCCGAAACACCGATGTCACAGATCGGACGCTACCTTCCTCAGGGTATTCAGGAACGAGGACGCGAAATAAGAACTTTTACTGCAAGGTTCGGTAACATTAATGAGCGCCGCAACCAGTTACACGAAGTTATTCGTTTGTCGGGTGTTAATATTGTAATCGGAGAGACCGACCATCCGCTTACGATCAAAGTGGCCTCGATACAGTCAGCCCGTATGCAGGTCTACTTTATCGACAACGAAGATTATTTCCAGCGCAAATTTCATCTTTCTGATGATGTGGGAAAATATTTTGAGGACAACGATGAAAGGGCGATCTTTTTCGCCCGTGGCGTTCTCGAAACAGTTAAAAAACTCCGCTGGGCTCCGCACATCGTTCACTGCCACGGATGGTTTTCAGCTGCCGTGCCGATGTATATCAAAAAAGCTTTCAGGGAAGACCCTTTATTCCATGAGTCAAAAGTAATTTATTCTATCTATGACGACGACTATACAGGAAACCTGAATAAAAATTTCAAAAAGAAAGTCATAGTAGAAGGCGTTTCCCCCAACGATGTCAAAGTTGTTGAGGAACCTTCGTTTGTGAATCTCATGAAACTTGCCATAAACTTTTCTGACGGTGTTATTATTGCCAGCGAGAAAATAAATAAGGATATTCTCAGTTATCTGAAAAAATCGAACAAGCCCGTACTTGATTATAATGGTGACGAAAAAACATATGTCGGGGAATATGCTGCGTTTTACGATACATTACTTGCAAAGGCATTTGTTGAATCTTAACAATACTCCTGTTTTGAAAATCTCTTTCATTTCTTTTGTTGCAGTCTCGTTATGCCTGTTTGCAGCATGTAAAAAAAATCCTTCCACTATAGGACTTGATATTCATCCCCAAAGCGATAAAGTAACGGCTGCTACTCTTGTTTCCGAAAGCATTTCGGCTTATACTTTCAGGGAAGACTCCATTTCAACCGACGAACGCTCCTACGCACTCTTAGGCTGTTACAATGATCCTGTTTTCGGCCTTACTACCGCTTCATTCATTACTCAGATGCGGCTCCTTTCCTTCAATACCAGTTTCGGGACAAATGCCCATGCCGACTCGATGCATATCATCATGGACTACTATTCATATTACGGCGACACTACACAACAGCAGACTTTCAATCTTTACAAAATGACTAATGCGATCTATCCCGACAGTGTTTATTATTCCAACTTCAATACAGATAATTTCATTTCACCTGCCGACCTGATAAGCACTCATACATATTACCCAAAACCTAACGATACTGCATTAATTGTAAAACTAGACACCTCATTCGCCCAAAAATTCATCGATGCTCCTCCTGAAGTGTATGAAGATAACACGAAGTTTCTTGAATTTTTTAAAGGGTTCTGCTTTGCAGCTGACTCAACAAATCCTTCTTCATCGATTATTTATTTCAACCTCCTCTCAACACGCACTAAAGTTGTTTTATATTACACTAACGATTCAACATCTGCATCATACACTTTCGGTATAAACAGTAATTGTGCCAGGATAAATCTTTTCGATCATAATTATACTACTTCGCAGGTTACAATAAACGACTCCACATCTGCAAACCTATTCGTACAGGGAATGTCGGGAACCGGACTAAGAATATTCTTTCCGGGTCTGGAATCGTGGAAGGATTCCGGAGATATCGTTATTTCCAAAGCAGAACTTGTTATTCCGGTTAATACAACTTTTTCACAGACACCATATTCAACACCGGCAAGGCTTCTTAATGTTGCTATAAACAATGACAATACATATGCTTTCCTACCTGATTATCTTGTCGGGGAAGCTTACTTTGACGGAAATTTAAATTCATCACAGGAGTACCGGTTCAATATCGGACGTTATATACAGCAGATCGTCAACGGGACCAGAGAAGATTATGGAATTGCCGTTTTGTGCAGCGACAATCGTATCAGTGCAAACCGCGTCGTTATAAATAATGCCGGGAGCGGTATCCGCCTGGAATTGTATTATTTTAAACCATAGAAATATGTGTGGAATTGTTGGCTACATTGGAAATAAAGAAGCATACCCGATTCTTATAAATGGTCTTAAACGGTTGGAATACCGGGGATATGATTCTGCCGGCATCGCACTGCTAAATGGGAAAACACGTATTTATAAATGTAAAGGGAAAGTATCTGACCTCGAAAATCACGTAAAGTATAAAGATATCAGCGGAACTATCGGCATGGGACACACACGCTGGGCAACACACGGAGAACCCAACGACGTAAACGCTCACCCTCATGCTTCTATGAACGGAAAGTTTGTGGTAATTCATAATGGCATCATCGAAAACTATTCAAGATTAAAAAAGAGACTCGAAGACAGAGGCTATACTTTCAAAAGCGAAACTGACACTGAAGTACTGGCTAATCTTATCGAATACATTTATATAAAAGGTGAAGTCTCTGCCGAAATCGCATTACGGCTTGCCTTAACAAAAGTGATAGGTGCATATGGTATTCTTGTTGCCTGTCAGGATGAACAGGATGTTATGTTTGCAGCCCGCAAAGGAAGTCCACTTGTCGTCGGAGTGGGTAACGGCGAATATTTTTTTGCCAGCGATGCCACACCGATAGTAGAACATACAAACCGGGTCATTTACCTCAACGATGAAGATGTCGCCATAGTCAGGCGCAACGAAATAACACTTAAAACAGTTATGAATGTACCCCTCAATCCCGTTATTCAGAATATTGATATTGAGATAGGAGAGATAGAGAAAGGCGGGTTCGATCATTTCATGCTTAAAGAGATTTTTGAACAACCACGTTCAATTCAGGACACATTCAGAGGAAGGATATCACATGATCGTTCGCAGATAAACCTCGGCGGTCTGTATCAGGTATGGCCAAAAATTGAAGCAGCAAGAAGGATAATAATAGTTGGTTGCGGAACTTCGTGGCATGCAGGTCTTGTTGGTGAATATCTTATTGAAGCTTTTGCAAGGATCCCTGTAGAAGTGGAATACGCTTCGGAATTCAGGTACCGCAGCCCTCTTATTTATCCCGATGATGTTGTTATCGCAATAAGTCAGAGCGGTGAAACCGCCGACACACTGGCTGCCATAAGACTGGCAAAGGAAAACGGCGCACTTGTGATAGGTATCTGCAATGTAGTAGGATCGAGCATTCCGCGCGAAACACACGGAGGAGTTTATACTCACGCAGGTCCCGAAATCGGTGTTGCTTCCACAAAAGCATTTACTGCTCAGGTAACTGTTCTTGCCATGATAGCATTTGAACTTGCTCATAAACGCAAAGTCATTTCCGACGAAGAATATGTAAAACATATAAACAGTCTGATCGAGATACCTTCAAAAATCGAAACCATATTATCTCACAGCGAAGAAATAAAAAAGATAGCTTCAATTTATGCCGACTCCAGCAATTTCCTGTATCTCGGCCGTGGTTACTTTTTCCCTGTGGCCCTTGAAGGTGCCCTGAAGCTTAAAGAAATATCCTATATACATGCCGAAGGATACCCCGCTGCAGAAATGAAACATGGCCCTATTGCTCTTATTGACAAGGATATGCCTGTGGTTGTTATTGCTCCTGAAGATAAGACCTACGAAAAAATCGTCACTAACGTTCAGGAAGTAAAGGCAAGAAAAGGCGTTATAATTGCAATTACAACAGAAGGCGACCAGGTGATTGGAAAAATGGCCGACCATGTTATGGAAATACCTCATGCCGATGAAGCCCTTACTCCGCTGCTTGCAGTTGTTCCGCTGCAGCTTCTTTCATATTACATTGCCGTATTGCGTGGCTGTAATGTCGATCAGCCGAGAAATCTGGCAAAATCTGTTACAGTGGAGTAGGTTAACCCCGATTAGGCATTAACTTATACAAATTTCAAGACCCAAATTCCAAGGGAAGACTTCCCTTGGGGCTTGGGTTTTGAGGTTGGGGACTTTAATGCATAATTTGGGTTCAATTGTCCTTTTCCTGATGATTCTGCGATTTGGGCAGGGGATTTGAACCAAGCTCCCTGTGTTCCTCACGTTTTCTGTATATATCACATGCCATATAAATTGCCTGCCTGAATGATATTTCTGACGCAAGATTTTTGCCAACAAGGTCATACGCTGTCCCATGCGCAGGTGACGTTCTTACGATTGGAAGCCCTGCTGTAAAATTTACACCTTCATCGAAGTTCAGCGCTTTAAAGGGAATGAGTCCCTGGTCATGATACATTGCCAGTATAGCATCGAATTTTTTAAATACACCGCTGCCAAAAAAACCATCCGAAGAATATGGGCCGAACGCCATGATCTTCTCAGAACGCGCCTGACGTATTGCAGGAATTATATGTTCAGTCTCTTCGCTTCCCAAAAGTCCGCCGTCACCGGCATGAGGATTAAGACCAAGAACAGCAATACGCGGACCGATAATTCCAAAATCGACCTGCAGGCTTTTGTTTAATACCCTGAGTTTTTTCAGTATGATTTCTGAATTTATATATGATGCGATTTTGCTCACAGGAACGTGGCCGACAACAATACCAACACGCATCTTGTCGCTTACCATAAGCATCAGTGACTGGATATCGCCGCCAAAAACACTTGTAAGATACTCGGTATGGCCTGGGAAATGAAAATTCTCGCTTTGGATATTAGATTTGTTGATAGGAGCGGTTACAAGTGCATCGATCTGCTTATTCTTTAGTTCTTCCACTGCCCTTTTAAGGGATATCAATGCAGACTCTCCGCCAAAGGGAGTAACTTTACCCGGGTCAACTTTCACATCGTCACGCAGAACATTCACTATGTTTGCACGTTTAGGATTTGCTTCCACTGCAGACCTGATCTGGTGAAAACTGAAGTTTTCCAGCTCTATCTGTTTCCTGTAAAATGCTGCAACTTTTGGCGAACCATAAACTACAGGCGTACAGATCTCTGTTATCCTTGGGTCGGAAAGGCACTTTATGATCACTTCATAACCTATTCCGTTAATGTCACCTTGTGTTATTCCAACTTTTAAATCCTTCTTCATTGTATGTAGATTGTTATTTATTTAGTTTGAACATTTTAAACGAACGCAGGTCGCTGCCTTCGAAAGTCATAGACAACATGATCATCTTGCTGTTCATTCTGTCTATTACTCTAGAATATTGGCTGTTGTCCTGTACCAAAACGCTGTTTATACCTACGACATATTTAAGTTCCAGGGCAAATTTAAAGTATTCCAGCATAAAATCGGTACCAAAACCTACTTCGTAATACCAGCTGAATGGTTTAAGCCTGATTTTCGGGCGTTCTTCCGGTTTGATCCTTTTCTGTGCAGCAAGGTCAATTTTAAAGCTTCCCCCTGCAACAAGGTATGGCCTGAAATTGTTTAGTCTGTTCGCCTTATACTGAAGCAGCAACGGGAAGTCGAGAAATGTGGATTCAAGCATCATTCTGTGCTGAAAGTAGGTCGAATCCTTGTATACCCAATATACAAGATCACGTTCGCCAAAATTAAGTCCGGGCAAAAAACGAAAAGCAAATAATGGCTTAAACTGCCATGTGGAAACAATGTTGATATTAAAGCCCGGACGAGGTATGTTTTCAACTGAATATACAGAATCGCATGAGGGTGTATATAAAAAACTTGAATTCCGGATAGTAAAATCCATAGTATTAAAGCCGAGAGCCATACCGAAATGAAGAGGAATCATATCGTATTTTGGTAGATTCAGCGGCTTCATTACCTGACACTTAGTGACAGGCGGGAATAGTGCAACAAATAAAACAATAAATAAAAAAGCGCGTAACATATCGGGCTGCAAAGTTAGGTTAAAACGTGAATTATAAAGGATTATTTTAAAGTTTTTAACTTCAGCAATCTATAAAAATATTTTTTCCTCATCATTTTATTCTTACTTTTGCCAAAAATCTACAATGTTGCGAAATCGCTATTTAATTGTACTGCTGATTTCAATCCTTATGACAGGCGCTTCCTGCACACGTCAGAAAAAAATGCTTTACCTTCAGGACATGCAGATGACAGATACAGCTGCTATTGTATATAACGAAAAAATGAATTACAAGATACAACCGGGAGATTTACTTTACATCAGGGTCATTACTATTAACGAGAACATGAATAAATTGTTTAATATTGAAACAAGTGCTAATAGCAATTTCGGATATAACGAAGCCAATATGTACTTTCAGGGTTACCAGGTTAACGATACCGGATATATTTCTTTACCTGTTGTAGGTGAGGTTCTTGTTAAAAACCTTACTATTCCTGAAGCTCAGTTGATAATTAAAAAAAAAATAGACGAGTATATTAAAGATGCTACTGTTATCTTGAAACTTGCAAGTTATGAGATTACTGTACTTGGTGAAGTTAAAAGCCCAGGGATGTACATGATTTTCGACAATGGCATCAATCTTTTTGAAGCTTTAGGCAGGGCGGGCGATCTGACTGATTATGGCAACCGACACAATGTTCTTATTGTAAGGCAGACCCGTGAAGGCACAAAATCATTCCGCGTAAGTTTGCTTGACAAGGAAATTCTTTTCTCTGATTACTTCTATATCCATCCAAACGATGTAATATATGTAGAACCGGTTAAAACAAAAGCATGGAAAATGAATGCACCTAACATATCTATCATCCTCTCTTCTATTTCCACATTAGTTGTTCTCCTGAATTTTATGATGCGGTAATGAATCAAAACACCAATATACCCGAAACCCAGATTCAACGAGAAGATACGATTGATATAAAGAAATTTGTATTTAAAATTCTTTCCAGTTGGTACTGGTTTGTGTTTACTATTTCCGTAGCCGTAATTGCTGCTTGGCTTATAAACAGATACACAGACCCGATCTATACTCTTAATTCTACTTTGATGGTGTTGGATCGTGAGAATGCTGTTACCGGAGGTGTTGAAAGTATTCTTGAAGAACAGGGAATTTTCCGCCGTACACGAAAAAAAGTTGTTGACAATGAGATTGCTGTTCTGAAATCATTTACCATAAACAAAAAAGCGATTGAACAATTACCTGACTTTCATATTTCATATTTCACACAGGGACGTATAAGGACAGTTGAGAGTTACAAAGCTTCACCATATAAAGTAATTATTGATACTCTTCATAAAAATCTTACAGAAAGACCTATTGACGTACTATTTATTAGTAATCAGCAATGTCAGATATCATATAATAATAATGAACAAAGTATAAATACTATACTAAATTTCGATGTGTGGTTCGAGAATGAGGATTTCAAATTTAAGATAATTCCAAATTTCAAAGACAAATCAGAACTTAACAAAGTAACTTCATACTTTTTTATTATTAGAGATACTTTAAAATTAATTGAACAATACAGAGGAAAACTAAATATCACAACCACAGACAAAAAGTCGACCATACTTCAACTTTCTTCTAGTGGTCTCGTCATTAGGAAAGAAGCTGATTTCCTTAACAAGCTTATGGAAGTGTATGTTCAGGATGGGCTGGATGAAAAAAATCAAATAGCAATAAATACTATAAATTTCATTGATGAACAATTAAGTGAAATTTCAGATTCATTAAAAGTAACGGAAAATAAACTAAGCGATTTCAGACAATCGAACAAACTTATCGATATTGGCCAGGAAGGGTCCATTTTATATCAAAAAATTGAACGTATACAGAATGAAAAATCAATGCTGATATTAAAAGGCAAGTATTATTCTTATTTGCTGGATTATATTTCAAAGGAAAGGGACTTTTCAGACCTGATAGCCCCGTCAGTTCTTGATATTAATGACGCAATGCTCACAGGTCTAATTACTGAGCTGACAAACCTCTATAAGGAAAGGAACAATTATAATTATTCATCTAATAAAACAAATCCCGGTGTTGAACTTGTAAACTACAAAATCAAGAGTACACTAGCTGACCTTAAAGAAAATATTAAATACATAATTAATACTAATGAAATAGCAATTTCTGAAGTAGATAAAAAAATAGATCTCGCTGATCTTGAAATGTCAAAACTTCCTACAACCGAAAAAGAACTTATTGGAATTAATCGTCATTACAAGATGAATGATGAAATATACACTTACCTTCTTACAAAACGCGCAGAAGCAGGAATTGCCAAGGCTTCAAATGTTCCAGATAATAAAATCCTTGATTTTGCAAGAGATAACAACGCAGTATTAATTAGTCCTAAAAAATCTCTTAATTATATTATTGCTATCATCTTAGGTTTACTTATTCCTATTATTATTATTGTAATAGTTGATTTCTTTAACGACAAAATTATTGAACGTAAAGACATCGAATCACAGACTAACATACCTATACTTGGTGAAGTAGGGCACAACAGCAAAGGTACTGAAATGGTTGTTTTTGAACGCCCGAAATCATCTATTGCAGAGGCATTCAGAACACTTCGTACAAATCTGCTTTATTTCAATATTGATCGGAAGGATTCATGTTTTATCATTTCAATTACATCTACAATTTCGGGCGAAGGCAAATCGTTCTGTGCTATTAATCTGGCTTCTGTTTTTGCAATTGGCGAAAAGAAAACCCTTCTGATGGGAATAGACCTGAGAAAGCCAAAACTTCACCGTGAACTTGGTTTTGATAATCTAAAAGGTTTAAGCACCTATCTTGTGGGTACACATAAACTAGAGGATGTTATACTACCCACACAACAGAACAACCTTTTCTTTTTACCTGCAGGCCCTGTCCCCCCGAATCCGGCTGAACTCATTGAAACCAAAAGAATGGAAAGCCTGATGAATGAGTTAAAAGGGAAATATGAAGTAATTATAATTGACACACCGCCTATTGCAATGGTTACCGATGCTATTCTGCTTACCAAATACTCCGATATTAACCTGTTTGTCCTCAGGCAGAATTTTTCCAGGCGTAACATGATAAAACTTATCAATGAAGTATTTCAGGAACGTGGGTTTAAAAATGTGGGAATACTTATAAACGATATCAGTGTTCAGGGTTACTACGGTTATACCTATTACGGAAGTTACGGCTATGGCAAATACACATACCGTTATAGCTATGGTCGTTATGGTTATGGCTACGGAAGCGGATATTATGATGACGACAACAGTAATGGCAACGGGAAAGGGACAAAAGGATTTCTTGCTTCAATTTTCCGTCGGAAAAAATAATTAAGAGAATTTTAAAATTATTCCGCAGATTGTTTCTGCTGCATGGCCATCGCCATATATTGGCGGATAATCAAGAACTTCCTTTTTATCAGTGTACCTTTTAAATGATGTCATTATTTTCTGTGCATCTGCAGATACAAGTTCAGAATTCCCATTCTCTACAAGTTCTACCCATTCCGTTTCGGGACGCATTATTATACAGGGCTTTTTAAAGAAAAAGGCTTCTTTCTGAACTCCGCCTGAATCTGTCATTACCAAAGAGAAATATTTTTCAAGCATTATCATATCAATGAAAGAGACCGGAGCTGTAATAACAATCTTGCCTGAGTCTGTCAATGACCGGAATAATGCAGAATCTAAATTACTCTTAAGCAGTTTTGAAGTTCTGGGATGAAGTGGAATTATCAGTTTACAAGGATAACTTTTGGCAATTTTTACAATAGATGAAAATATACTATTAAAATTTTCAGGAACATCTGTATTAAAATCGCGGTGAATAGTGACAAGTACAAATCTTTCTTCTTCGAGATCATGATCTGTAAGAATGGTAGATTGTTTCTCAGCTATCCCTGCAAAATACAGGCTGTTATCATACATTACATCACCGGTATGGAATATTCCGGGATTATCAGGAGAAAATGGTGGTTTTGCGTTAACAGAAAAACCCTCGCGAACCAGATTGTCTATACCCTTTTGAGTGGGAGAGAATAATAATGTTGAGCAGTGGTCGCACACTATCCTGTTAATTTCCTCAGGCATTTTTTTGTTGAACGAACGCAGTCCTGCTTCGACATGAGCAACAGGGACGTGTAGTTTAGCGGCTGCAACAGATGCTGCTAGCGTACTATTGGTGTCACCGTATACAACCAGGCAACCGGGCTTTTCTTTTATCAATACTTCCTCAATACCCGACATCATTGATGCTGTCTGTTCGCCGTGTAAACCACTTCCGATACCGAGATTGTAACGTGGCTGCGGAATTTCCATCTGGCCGAAAAACACATCCGACATATTCTGGTCGTAATGCTGACCGGTATGAAGGATCACATCTTCCAGTTTATCTGAAAAACAATTACGGATAGCACGACTTAATGCCGCCGCTTTAATGATCTGTGGACGCGCTCCTACGACCGATAATATTTTCATCGGGAATCCTGAAGTATCACGAAATACTAATAAAACAGCTGCTTTTTGGAAGTATTCTTCCAGCCGGCATCGCTCTTGTAATCCGAAAAGTAAATTACTACGTCAGCATCGCTTTTGTAGTCGCAGAAGAATATTACAACATCTGCATCGCTCTTGTAATCGCAGAAAAACCACAGGCCGTCGTTTCCTGAAGCATCACTTTTGTAACTGCATTTGTAAACTACAAGGTCTGCATCGCTTTTATAGTCGGCAACAAAGACCTTTACTTTTGCATCGCTCTTGTAACTTGCACTATATACTTTCTGAGCAATAGCAGTAGCGCCGCTGAATAATACAGCCATCAGAATAATAAAAAGACTTTTCATAAGCATGATTTATTTTAAATGACCAAAGTACAAATATTATTCCGGAAAATCAGAAAATATTTCAGTTAATGTTCCCTGTTTAATGCAGAGTCCTT
>CAZEWB010000048.1:0-11917 GCA_964515655.1 uncultured Bacteroidales bacterium | reverse complement strand
CTTTCCGGTGAAAGGGCAAACGCCATGCTCGACTGGGGATTTGATCCCATTATGCCGGTAGTAATTCAGGCTGATATTTTTATAAGTCAGTCGTTGGTGGTATTTGCGATAGTGTTATTCTCAACAATAGTTCCCGCATTTTCAATTTCACGTCTGACGGTCATTAAAGCTTTGAGGAAGTAATATGGTCTGGTCAATAGCATGGAAAAATATATGGAGGAACCGGACAAGAAGTCTGGTCGTCATCGCCGCTGTATTTATGGGGATGATAGGAGGACTGTTCTCTTCAGCTGTTATGAAAGGCGCTGCCGAACAACGGAAAAAAGAGGCGATAAACCGCGAGACGTCTCACATAAGGATATGCCTGCCTGCCTTTAAGGAAGATGTTGCCCTTGAATACTATTTTCCGGGAGCAGAAAAGGCCGTTGAAGGAATTTCATCAATGCCATGGTGCGAAAGCGTTTGTTACAGGACAAAGATAATTTCGATGGCCAATACGGCAGCATTGTCGGTTCCTGTTCAGATATCAGGAATAATTCCCGAAGCAGATAAAAAGGTCTTTGAATTTGCTGATTGTATTTGCGATACTTGCGGACAACACCTGAACGATAGCTTAAAAAACGCAGTTCTTATAGGCGATAAACTTGCCGAAAAACTGAAAGTCAGGTTGAAATCAAAAATAGTTTTCACTTTTCAGGATAAAGACGGCAATATCACTGGGGCAGCATTTAAAGTCGCAGGAATATTTCATACGAACAATAATCTTTTTAATGAATTCAGGGTCTTTGTTTCCGGAAATACGATGACCGAACTGACTATGCTGCCTCCAGATGCAGGACATGAAATATATGTGAAAGTTAAAAACGGATACGACCTTCAGAAAATTAAAACGATACTGCAAAAAGCGCTGCCGGGTTTCTGTGTTGAGATATGGAGCGAGATCGATCTGACACTTGGTATGATAAACGAGTTTATGGATGCAATGATGTATCTGTTTATGACCATAATCATGCTTGCCCTCGGTTTTGGTATAGTGAATACAATGCAGATGGCCGTTCTTGAAAGGACCCGCGAACTCGGCATGCTGGCCGCTGTAGGAATGAAAAGAAAAAGGATATTCCGGATGATAATACTTGAAACTGTCCTGCTGACATTTACCGGCGGGCTTGCAGGGATAGCTGCCGGGTATGGCCTGATAACATGGACCGGTTCTTCTGGTTTAAATATTTCCAGTATCGCCGAGGGAATGGAAGCTATGGGATTTTCTGCAAAAATATTTCCCTACCTCGACTTTTCCTTTTATGCCGGTGTTGCTGTTTTAGTGATAGTCACTGCCATGCTGGCTGCAATTTTTCCCGCCCGGCGGGCAACGCGCCTTAACCCCGTTGAAGCGATACGAATAGAGTAGTATGATGAATGTGAAAAGTAAATTAAAAAACCCACCGTCATTGCGAGGGAGCAAGCCTGACAACGAGTTGCCGGGGAAGATAAAGCGACCGAAGCAATCGTTGTGTGCGGGCCAGTGCGGGGAACCAACGGGTTGTAATAAGGTTTTTTTCCGCCCTTCATCCACCGCTTCGCTACGTCCCAATGCGTCATCTGATTGCCGCGTCGGCCATTTACAGCCCAGCAATTTCAATGTTTTACACGGCCTCTTCGCAATAACGCGCGTTTTATTATTTATTTAAACAACCTAAGCCATGAATATCATTCAAGTTACAAATCTTGTAAAAACATACGAAACAGGCGAAATAAAAGTCCAGGCACTTGGCGGGATAAACCTTGATTTTACCCAGGGCGAGTTTACTGCAGTTGTAGGTCCGTCCGGCTCGGGGAAAACAACATTTCTGAATATGCTGGGCGGACTGGATAAGCCAACATCAGGAGAAATACTTGTTGACAAAATAAATGTCTCTTCGCTAAAGGGATCAAAATTAGTGGAATATCGCCTGCGGAATATCGGATTTGTTTTTCAGTCATACAACCTTATCCCGGTTTTGTCGGCTCTAGAGTATGTGGAATTCATAATGCACCTTCAGGGTATTTCAAAGAGCATCCGTCGTAAAAGGGCAGAGGAATTACTGGTGTCGGTCGGACTTGGCGACCGTATGAACAGCAGGCCCTCGCAGATGAGCGGCGGGCAGCAGCAGCGGGTTGCAGTTGCAAGGGCGCTGGCCTCAAAACCAAGGTTTATCCTGGCAGACGAACCCACTGCAAACCTTGATTCAAGATCAGCACAGACACTGCTCGAAATAATGGAAAAACTCAACCGCGAAGAGAACATCACATTCATCTTTTCAACTCACGACGCCCGTGTAATGAGCAAAGCCCGCCGGATTGTAACCATGGAAGATGGGATTATTGCTTCAGATGTTACAAAATAGGATTATGAAAAAATTCGAAATCCGAAATTCGAAATCCGAACAACTGCTACCCTCCATGGTCTGTCCCCCGACAGACCATCACGGTACACATAAACACACAACACTTTTTCGCACCCCTTCATTTCTTGTCTTGTTTTTATTAGCTTTTTCACTTCATGCTCAGTTCTCATTTAACGGTTATATCCGCGATATGCAAACGGTAATGTTCACGCACCCCGACAGTATATGGCAAAACCAGAACCTGCTTCACAACCGATTGAATTTTAAATATTCGCCTGACACAAATCTGACTTTTGCAGCTGATATCCGCACACGCCTGCAATGGTCCTCAGCAGAACCGTTAATAAGCAAGAAGAACGATGCGGGTGCTGCCGATGCTTCGTGGCTGGTTTTCAGTAACCGTTCGGCATTTTTATTAGCTCAAGTTGACCGTCTGTATGCAGAATGGAACAAGGGCAAATGGACATTAACCGCGGGTCGCCAGCGAATAAACTGGAGCCAGTCCTTTGTGTGGACGCCAAACGACATTTTTAATAATTATTCATGGTTCGATTTCGATTACGACGAACGTTCGGGTTGTGATGCCGCCCGTATTCAATACCATACCGGAGCTTCATCGAGGATTGATCTGGCCGTTAAAGCAGACAGTTCAGGAGATGTTACTGCCGACGGATTATATGCATTTGGACTGGGCGGATACGACCTCCAGGTACTTGGAGGATATTTTCAAAGCAGCGATATTATTGCAGGTGCAGGCTTTTCAGGAACGCTGGGGAAGGGCAGTCTGCGTGGTGAATTCTCGTATTTTCATCCGGCAGAAAACGCAGCCGACACGAGTGGGGTAGCGCTTTTTTCGATCGGCTATGATATAATTTTCGGAAATTCTCTCTTCCTTCAGGGAGAAGTTCTTTACAATGGAAACAAGCGCCCGGATCAGTTGAATACAGGAGAATTGCTTTACATGATCCCTTCGGCAAAAAACATTTTTGTTCCGGGGGTTTCGTGTTTTGCCTCCTGCTCATATCCGCTTACACCACTTGTAACTACAAGCGTTTCGCTGATGACCATACCGGAATACAAAACGATTTTTGCCGGCCCTTCTGCCTCGTTTTCGCTATCCGACAACTCTTCTCTTATGATCACATCGTACTTCTTTTCTGAACTAAAGGAATACAACGGATACAACCGCCTGTATATGTTCTTTTTGAGGTATGGGTATAGTTTCTGAGACTAAAGTTGTTTTATGCCAAACTTCCTTCATAATAGGCCAATAGCAATAGATTCCTATCTGTGAATTAAAGTGTTGGAAGTCAGGAGCACGAAGCGCGAAGTTGAGTGGGCATGAGTCTGTGCATGGGATTTATGAATCCCTGCTCACAACCCACGACAAATGCTACTTCGTGCTTACGACTTCGTGCTTCCCACACTTTAACACACATACACGGTTTTTGCTGGACTAATAAATAAATCAAATCGGTATTATTGGGCCAAATAGGAACCCCCTTCGGTATAGATAATCAAAAATGCCCTTACTTTGATACAAAAATAATCTAAAAATGCCCTGACTATGTTACAAAATAATCGAAAACAATTTTTGTAAAAGGCATTCCGCTATACAGGCAGAAAATAGTTATTGAGTAAAAACTACTAAATCTCCAAGATCTTTAAGTTATATGTACCCGTAATCCTATTGTACAAGATCTTGGAGATTTTGTACATTAAGGTTTTGTAAACATATCGGTTTTATATTAAATTTGACCCCCAAACTACAGTTACATGAAAATCATCTCTTACAACGTCAACGGGATCCGGGCTGCGGAAGCGAAAGGGCTTACAAACTGGATGCTTGGTGAAAATCCCGACATTTTTTGCATTCAGGAACTTAAAGCCATGCCCGACCAGTTCGACTGGCGGCAATGGGAAAGGGCAGGGTATCATGTAATCCTTAACAGCGCCGAAAAAAAGGGATACAGCGGCGTGGCTCTTGTCAGCAAAGAAGTTCCTCAAAAAGTAACGATGGGGATAGGAATACCAAAATTTGATGCGGAAGGCAGGCTGATACGCGCAGACTTTAAGGAGTTTACACAGGTCAGTGTATATTTTCCCTCGGGGACAATGGGAGATGTGAGGCAGGATTATAAAATGGAGTTCCTCGAAGATTTTTACAATTACATAAGAATCCTAAAAGCCGAATGTCCCGCACTGATCGTTTCGGGAGATCACAACATCTGCCATAAACCAATCGATATCAATTATCCCGAAAAGCACAACAAAATGTCGGGTTTTTTACCCGAAGAAAGGGAGTGGTTCGACAGGTATATCGGAATGGGGCTTACAGATACATTCAGGGTTTTCAATAATCAGCCCAACCAATACAGCTGGTGGAGTTACCGTCAGATGTCGCGCGAAAAGAACCTCGGCTGGCGAATTGATTATCACATAACGGCAAATCTGGACAACCGCCTGAGATCCGCATCGATCCTAAGCAACGTGGTCCATTCCGACCATTGCCCGATAGTCCTTGAAATGGAATGAACAACTGACATTACGCAAAAAGACAGTGAATAAGCCCCAAGATCCAAGACCAAAGATCCAAGACCCAAGGGACGAATCCCTTGGAATTTGGGACTTGAAATTTGAAATTTGGGACTTTTTTCACATAGGACTTTATTTACGTAACATGAATGAATAACTACTTTTCATTACTCGAAAACTGCTGTTTGTGTCCAAGAAAATGCGGTGTAAACCGGATAAAGGGAGAGCGTGGATATTGCAACAGTGGTGCAGGATTCGAAATATCGTCCATTTGCATCCATAATGGCGAAGAACCACCAATTTCGGGAGAGAACGGAATATGTAACATCTTTTTTACCCATTGCAATCTGCAGTGTGTTTTTTGTCAGAACCACCAGATAAGCGACAACAGCACTTCCGAAGTTGCACAAATTTCGCTTGATAACACAGTTAAACAGATAGCATATATTCTTGATCAGGGCATTAATGCCATAGGATTTGTTTCGCCCACACATTTTTTGCCACAGGTAATTGCAATCATCAGTACAGTGAGAGAAAAGGGGTATAATCCCGTAACAGTGTGGAATAGTAATGCGTACGAACTACCCGAAATATTAGAACTGCCTGATGAGCACATAGATATCTTTTTGCCTGATTTTAAATATTCAGATGAAAACCTTTCTTTGAAGTATTCTGATGCTCCCGGCTATCCGCTTATTGCCGAAACCGCAATAAGTAAAATGATCGCAATGAGAGGGCCAAAGCTGATATGCGACAACAATGGTATGGCTGCCAGGGGGATGCTGTTAAGGCACCTTGTTCTTCCTTCTCACACCAAAGAAAGTATAGAAGTGCTAAGGATTATTGCTGAAAATCTGTCTGTTAAGGTTCCGGTATCACTTATGTCACAATATCATCCTGCACACAAAGCCGGTATTTTTCAGAAGTTAAACAAACTTGTAAGCGCGGCAGAGTATAAAAAAGTGTACAATGCAATGTTGTGTTTTGGTCTCTCCGGGTGGGTTCAGGAATACGACAGTCCGGAAAATTATATGCCCGATTTTTGTAAAAAACATCCTTTCGAAAAAGAATAATTTTAAAAAAATTTGTGCTTATTGTCAAAATATAATATTTTTGACATGAATTTGAAAGATAGCATTATGAAAAAAACCTGGTTATTTTTGCTTTTATTAAGCCCATTCTTTTTTGCCTGTAATTCGGGCGAAGATGCTGATGATCAACAACAAACCGATACCGTTGTTGTCGAGGAAGATGTCCTTCCGGGCATATCAACTATTAAAGTTCCATCGCCTGTCGAGTTGTACATGTTCATGTATAATGCCGGATTGAAATTCGATAAAAAGAACCCGAATCCTCCCGAAAGGAGCACAAAATATGTTACAAATTATAAAAAATCCCTGAATTTGGGAATTTTTGCATCCGACCTTGCTTATTGCACGGTTTTCAAACAGAACAAAGAAACATTCTCATATTTCTCAACCACAAAAAAAATTGCGGATGAACTGGGACTGACAGAAGGTTTCGATGAATCTATCGTCAACAGGATAGATGCAAATCTGACCAACAGCGATTCGCTGTATAAAATTACGAATGATTCTTATTCAACCGCCACTGCCTTTATCGAACAGCAGGGCCAGGGCGCATTACTGCCTCTTATGCTTACAGGAGCGTGGATAGAAAGTGTGAATATTGCAGCAAAATCCATCAACAAATTTTCTGCCGATGATGAGATCGTACTTCTTGTTGCCGACCAGCAGTTCCTTCTCGAAAGCATTCTCGAAATGTTCGAAGCTATCCCCGCAGAAGACAATTACCCCGAACTGGTTGAAAAACTAAAAGACCTTCAGCAATCGTTCGATAAAATGTACGATAATGCTGATGTAAGGATTACACAGAAACAGTACGATGAGATTGTAACTAAAGTAAAAGTTCTCCGCGCCGAGATCGTTGGATAAATAATATTACCGACTATGAAAAAGACAATTATTAAAACATCAGTACTTCTGATTGCAATTGCGATGATAACATCGTTTAACAGTTTTTCTCAATGCATTAAGAAAAAATACTGCAGCGAAAATGAGGGTGATTATGACTATGCCAGCCAATCGTCATTTGCTCTTTTATCGCCCGGCGACACATCCAGGGCGACTGTAGTTCTCTACACAAACCAGACCTACAGGATCTATGTTTGTGCCGACGAAGTTCTTGGAGATGTAAAATACCAGGTGATACTTCCTGAACGCAAAACCAGCAGGAAGATCGGAGAGATCAGAAAGGACACTTCCGTTACTTATAAAATGGACCCCAATACAGGCGATTATGCTTACGATGACTGGGGAAATATGATAGTTGAAAGCAAAAAGGTTGTGCTTGACACTCTATGGGTAACAGAAAGGTATACTTTCGAAAAAGTCCTCTATGATAACAAAAACAACAAGGGGAAAGAATATTACGATTATACTCCTGCGAAATCCGGCAGGATACAGGTAAAAATTCAGTTACCCGAAGGCGACCCGGAAGATGAAGCTTGCGTAAATGTGTATGTCGGAAGAAGGGTTGTAGGCTCTAAAAACTTCCAGAAAAATCAACGTTACGACGACGAATAGAAGATAACACATCCGCACCCCTCTGCGTGTAGCGGCGCACATAATATATTCAAATAGTTGAATATATTGATTTGTCAAATATAATAATGTGTTTATCAAAAAATACGTAACCAACGGCGTGTTTTTACGTAAAATTGTAATAAATAAGCAATTGACGTGAAAATACGCGTATGAAGAAATTATTAACAAGGTTTTTGCTTGTTTTCTCTTTCCTGCCGGGTATCAATTTTTTATACGGCCAGCAAACTGCTGAACAGGGGTTTTTTGAATCGCCGCTGAATCCGGAGTTTGTTAAGTACATGCAAAACTCACAGGAAAAAACCACAAACATTAATCTTGGCGAGATACCCTCGCCAGACGTGCTGGATTTCACTAACACACAGCCATATATAACGCCAAAATCGCTGCCGTCTTTTTACGACCTGAGAACCGAAGGAGATGTAACACCCGTTAAAGATCAGGTTATTTCCGGCCCCTGCTGGGCTTTCGGTACATTGGGTGCGGTTGAATCATCATGGAAAAAATCTGGTTACGGTGAATTCGACTTTTCTGAAAAAAATCTTGCAGGCTGTCATGGTTTTGTAAATACCGTCTGCAACGGCGGGAACATGAAAATGGCAACTGCATATCTGACCCGCATTGATGGCCCTGTACTTGAGTCCGCCGATCCATATCCCGTAAGCCCCGTTTGCCCGGCGGGATGGAGTTGCGGAGGTAGTTTCACGTCACAGGGATTAGTTACCCGGGCAACCTATCTGCCCGGTAAGGGAATCGCTTCTTTCAGTATAGACCTTGTCAAAACTGCGATTTATGACCACGGCGGTGTTTACGCCAATATGTATTACAATGCTGCAAACTATAATTCGGGGGATTTCACATATTACTACTCAGGAACCGGTACTCCCAATCAAGGAGTTTTACTTGTAGGCTGGGACGACAGCAAGGTCACGGCTTCCACGAATCCGGGCGCATGGATAGTAAAAAACAGTTTGGGAACTTCCTGGGGCGAAAGCGGTTATTTTTACATTTCATACGATGATACAAAAGCACTCACGGACATTGCTTATTATCCAACAAGGGCTACTCTTGAAAGTAACGCTATTTATTGTGGTTATGATAAGCTCGGCCCAACAGGCGCTTTTGGCTGGAATGATGGAACGGACTGGAACGATTATGCTCTTATTAAGTTTATAGCTACCAATAATCAGAAACTGAAAAGAGTTGGTACTGCTGTTGTTGGAGCAGGAACTACGTTAAGTTTTGACTTCTACAGCGATTTCGACGGGACAACTCTTTCCGGCCTGCTTGGTTCAATGCCAGGTATATATTGCGAATATCCCGGAACGTATTATTTTGACGTTACTGATGATATAAATGTAAGCCGGAATGACAGTATCTTTATTCAGGTAACATACAATACTCCTAACCTTTTCAGCAAGATCCCCGTTGAAATGAGTGTTTCTGGTTACGCAAGTCCTCAGGTCCTTACAAAAGTTTGCTGGGCCAGAAGAAATGATCTTAATCTCTGGAGAATGCTCGGGACCACACAAACAACAGGCTCATTAAAATCAGACCTTTGCATAAAGGCTACATATACTCCCACAAACGAGATTACTTTTAATGTAACTGATGGTTTGAACCCTATCACAAATGTAACTATTGATTTTAACGGCAATCAGTATCTTACAAATGTTAGCGGGCAGGCCATTGCGTTTTGTCAGACACCCGGCGATTACGATTATGTGGCAAGCGTTACCTGCTATAATGAATATTCCGGCAACTTCACAATAGACGGAGATGAAATCGTTGACATTGTTATGACTAATAATCCGGTCATAGCATCAATTTCAGATCATACCAATGTTACCTGCAATGGGCTATGCAACGGATTCGCCACCACAAGTCCATCGGGAGGAACGTCACCATACACATACACGTGGAGCGGCGGGTCAACACCAAATGCTGCAACAACCGGAGGGCTATGTGCCGGAACCTATACCGTTACAGTCAAGGATGCCACCCTTTGTCCGGCAACAGCGTCGGTTACTATAACCCAACCCGCGGCTCTTTTGGCCAATATTTCAGGAACAACACCCATAACCTGTGTTGACGATTTTGGAATGCCTATGTATGATGATGCAACAGCCACTGTTGCACCCGTAGGAGGCACACCCCCATATACGTATAACTGGACCGGCGGGCAAACCACACAGACAGCGGTAGGATTGGGACTGGGAACATATTTTGTTACTGTAACCGACAATAACTTCTGTACTGCCGTTACCTCGGCCACAACGACAGCTGTCCCAAAAGTTACTGTTTCAATACAATCGTATTCTGATGCCTCATGCCTTGGAAACGACGGAACGATAACCTCCATTGCTATAAACGGAAAATTGCCGTATTCATACAGGTGGAACACTGTACCGATTCAGACAACTGCCACTGCGATAAATCTTACTCCCGGAACTTACAGGGTGACGGTAACGGATGGGTGTATGAACATGGCAACTGCAACACAGGCAATTGTTCAGGCCTTTATTTTTTCAGCTACCATGAGCAAGACAAATGTTACATGTTCCGGGGCAAACAATGGTACGGCAACCATCACTCCTGTTGGCGGAACTTCTCCATATTCATATATCTGGTCAAATGGCCAGACAACACAAACATCTATAAACCTTGCTCCTGGAATGTATTCTGCTACTGTTACTAATACCCCCGGGTGTACAGCAACCGGTTCGGTAACGATAGCAACAACTCCTGCCGTTTCGGCCACTATTTCCGGAACAACCCCTGTTACCTGCCGGGGCGGAAATAACGGGACGGCAACAGCTCAGCCGGTGAATGGATCGTCACCATATACTTATCGCTGGAGTACCGTTCCTGTACAGACAACCCAGACGGCCATAAATCTATCTGCTGCCATGTACACTGTAACGATCACCGACGCATGCCCAAACACAGCTACTGCCAATGCCACGATAACACAGCCTGCAGCGCTTGCAGTAACTATTACGGTTCAAGCCCCCGCGTGTGCCGGATCGCCTACAGGGAGCGCAACTGCAAACCCGACAGGAGGAACATTGCCATACACAGATCTTTGGGGTACAGTACCTGTACAAACCACCCAGACGGCGATTAACCTTACACCCGGATCGAGATATTGGGTTACTGTAACTGATGCCTGTGGAGCAACTAAAACTCTAAGGTCAGCCGCCATTCCCAATCCCATACCTGTAAGTGTTACTATTTCCGGAACAACTCCTGTAACATGCCGGGGCGGGAGCGACGGAACGGCAACGGCCCAGCCGGCGGATGGCCTGGTTCCATATACATATCGTTGGAATACAGTTCCCGTCCAAACAACACAAACGGCGATTAACTTGTCATCAGGAATTACATACAGAGTTACTGTTACTGATGGTTGCGCAAGCACGGCCATGACCACAACAACAATTTCTCAACCCGCAGCGCTGGCAGTAACTATTACTGTTTATGGTCCCGTATGCGGCGGGACACCCACAGGAAGCGCAACGGCAAATCCGACAGGCGGCACTTCCCCTTACACATATAGATGGAGTACTGTCCCCGTTCAGACTACCCAGACCGCAGTCAATCTTACTCAGGGATCAAGATACTGGGTTACGGTTACCGATGCATGCGGAGCAACCACAACGCTCCAGTCTGCTGCTATACCGTTCCCCATACCTGTGAATGTTACAATACCTACATTTCAGAATCCTTCCTGTGCGGGTGTTTCTAATGGGTCGGAAACAGCCACTCCTGCCAATGGTTCGCCTCCGTACACGTATCTCTGGAGCACAGTGCCTGCTCAAACTACCCAAACTGCAGTTAATCTGGCGGCCGGAATTGCATACTGGGTTACCGTTACGGACGGTTGCGGAAATACGGCAACGGCTTCGCGTACGCTGACCAATTCATATACGCTTGCTACTACGCTCACATATACATGTTCGCCGTCCGGCCAGTGTATCGGTACAGCAACATCAACACCAACCAATGGAGTTTCGCCTTATTCGTATTATTGGAACAATGGCCAGACCACCCAAACGGCAGTAACCCTCTGTGTGGTACGCTACTATGTAACAACTACTGATGCGAATGGATGTACCAGTGCCGGCAATATTGCAATTAAAAGATGTGCAAAATCGGCCGCTTCAGAACCCGGGGATGTTATTATTTCTCAGGATAAGCCAGACCTGGCCATCAGTCCAAACCCGGCAACTACCAGTGTTTTGCTTTCCGGAAATGAATTTCTAAGTATAGGAGATGTAAGAATATATAATTCAACCGGGCAAATCATGTACATTTTTAACAATATTGATTTTTCATCGTCCGACATTTCAATCGATATAAGTCAATTGAAAA
>CAZEWB010000047.1:0-11920 GCA_964515655.1 uncultured Bacteroidales bacterium | reverse complement strand
TACATATTTATTACTGCAATATTTTTTTGCAACAGTCTCTTTTCACAGGAAGTTAAAAAGATACAGCTTATTAATGCTGATGTTGTGGACTATGATGAATATACCATGGGCCCTGATATCAAACGCCTTGTCGGTAATGTAAAATTCCTGCACGAAAACGCATACCTGGACTGCGACAGCGCAAAGTTCAACACAAAACTCAACAATGTTTTTGCATATGGTAATGTGCAGATCGACCAGCAGAGCGACTCTGTTCAGCTTTATAGTGACTCTATCCGTTATTTCGGCAACACCCGTATTGCAGAAGTACGCGGAAATGTTAACCTTGTGCATGGGAAGTCAACTCTTTCCTGCGACTCTCTGAATTTCGACAGGAATTCTAATACCGGTTATTACTTCAACTGGGGAACCATACTCGATGGCGAAAATAATCTTGTCTCCGAAAGCGGGTACTATTATGCTGATAAAAAAGATTTTGTTGCAATAAAGGATGTAATTCTTACAAACCCCAGATATCGCATGTTTTCCGACACGCTCAGGTATAACACCGAAAGCGAAACAGCATTTATTACTGGTCCTACAAGAATTGTAAGCGATTCCAATCTGATTTATTGCGAAAAAGGCTGGTACAACACAAAAACCGAGCAAAGTAGGTTCAGCCGTAATGCATATCTTCAGAGCGAGTCACAGACCTTAAAAGGTGACAGTTTGTTTTACGACAGGAACAAGGGCAGGGGTGTATCGTGGGGAAATGTGGAGATAAAGGACACTTTGGAAAACATATTGCTCACAGGTGATTATGGTGAATATTTCGAAGATCCGGAAAAAGCATTCATTACCGGGAAAGCCCTTTTCATGAGCGTTGACAGTTTAGATACTCTTTATATGCATGCCGATACTTTACGTATGACCGCTATTACGGATAGTCTTGACAGTCTAAAAAATTACAGGTTTATCAACGCATGGCATGGTGTAAGAATGTACAGGTTCGATTACCAGAGTGACTGCGATTCGCTTACATATTCTTTTAAAGATTCTGTCCTTCGCATGTATGCTGAACCGGTGCTCTGGTCAGAAAAGCACCAGATGACAGCTGAACACATTATACTTTACACAAAGAAGAACAGGCCTGATATTGTTGACCTGCTTAACTCCGCTTTTATTATTTCTGAAGAAGACAGCCTTCGCTATAATCAGTTAAAGGGGAAAAACATGAGAGGTTTTTTTGTAGATAACAAATTGCATAAGCTCGAAGTAAAAGGTAACAGTCAGTCTGTTTATTTTGCAAAAGAAGACAGCTCAATAATCGGCGTAAATCAGGCAGAATGCAGCAATATGGACATTTATCTGGTGGATAATGATATTGACAGGATCGTCTTTCACACAAAGCCCGAAGCCACAATGTACACTCCAAACGAGAAGCCTCCAATTGAATTCAGATTGAAGAATTTTATCTGGCTGAACCCCATAAGGCCAAAAATATGGCAGGATGTGTTTTTGAGAAAATGACATGATGAGATTCATTCTTTTATTGGTTTTTGCAATTGCACTTATCGTCAGTCCGGCTGCTGCTCAGGATAAACCTGAAACGGTAATAGATTCAAACATTCAGTTGATACATATCAGGGATTCCGTGTTCCTTCATGTTACCTGGGATTACGCTGATGGATTCAGATTTTCTTCTAACGGAATGTTGATAGTAAAAAACGGCAAAGCATTGATGATAGACACCCCGATGGACAACGAAAAAACTGAGATACTTATAGTATTTCTGAAAGATTCAATGAACATTGAGGTGACGAAACTAATAATTGGCCATTTCCATAATGATTGCTTAGGTGGGCTTCAGTATATAAAAAGCAGGGGAATTGAATCTGTTGCAAACTTCATGACAATTGACAAGTGCAAAGAACTGAAACTGCCGCTTCCTTCAACATCATTCAAAGATTCACTTGTTTTTGATTTTGACGGCGAGCCTGTAATATGCAGATACTTTGGCGGTGGCCATACAGCAGACAATATAACAATGTGGTTTCCTTCAAAAAAAATATTGTATGGCGGATGCCTGATAAAATCATTGAGATCAAAGAATCTCGGCAACCTGTCTGATGCAATAGTGAAGGACTGGGACGTCACAGTTAAGAAGATCATTCAGAAATATCCCGATATTGACATTGTAGTGCCCGGGCATGGAGAATATGGCGGTACTGAACTTCTTGATTATACAATTCAGTTGGTCGAATGGGAAAAGAAGCAGGGTGACGAAGAAACTGATCAACAAGAATGATGAATCGATATTATGTGATTTCGTATCAGCTTAGGTTGCAAAAAGTCTTCGCACATCAGGCCAGCTTGCAAAATGATTTTATATCTTTGTTAGATAAAATTAGTTTTTGATGACAAAAGAAACTGCAATAAAATTATTTGAATCGAAACGGGTACGCTCTGTTTGGGATTCGGAAGCTGAGAAATGGTATTTTTCTATAATTGATGTTATTGAAGTATTAACAGGAAGTGAGCGACCGAGGAAATACTGGAACGACCTGAAAGGCAAGCTCAGAAATGAAGGGAGCGAGTTGTCCGAAAAAATCGGACAACTGAAAATGCTTTCTTCAGATAGTAAAATGTATCTGACAGATGTTGCAGACACAGAAACTCTTTTTAGGTTGATACAATCTATACCATCACCCAAGGCAGAACCTTTTAAACTATGGTTGGCAAAAGTGGCACGTGAGCGTATTGATGAAATTGAGGATCCGGAAATTGGTTTAGACCGCTTGATGGAAACATACCTTCGCAAAGGTTATAGTAAAGAATGGATAAACCAACGACTAAAAAGTATTGAAATCCGCAAGGAACTGACAGACGAATGGGAAAACAGGGGCGTGCAAAAAGGACAGGAATTTGCCATACTCACAGATGATATTACACAAGCATGGAGCGGTTTTACTACAAAGGAATACAAAATATTCAAAGACCTTAAAAAAGAGAATCTTCGTGATCACATGACCAACCTCGAACTGGTACTGAACATGCTTGCAGAAGCAACCACAACTGAAATATCTAAAGAAAAGAAACCAAAATCATTTCCCGAAAACAGAAAAATTGCAAAACAGGGCGGTACTATTGCAGGAAACACAAGAAAAGAGATAGAAGAAAAGACAGGTAAAAAGGTCGTGACAAAGCAAAATGCGAAGCAATTAGAGCAAAATAAAAATAAAGAAATAGATTATGATTAAGATTAAGAATAGTTCCTGCTGATTTATCATGAAAAAAACAATAGTAATAGGAGCAACTTCAGGAATTGGGCGGGGGATCGCAAAACTGCTTGCTGAAGACGGCTGTAAAGTCGGTATTGCAGGAAGAAGGACTGAACTCCTTGAAGAACTGAAAAAAGAAAAGCCTGATTCGTACATAGTAAAAACAATGGACATTTGTGATACTAAAACGACCATTGTAAAGCTTCAGGAATTAATTGATGAACTTGGAGGACTCGATCTGCTTGTTTTAGGCTCCGGGACAGGCTTTATTAATGAGCCGCTGGATTATGAAAAGGAAGAAACGACCATCAATACAAATGTTCTGGGGTTTACTAATATTGTGGATTGGGTCTTTAAGTATTTTGTAAAACAAAGGTCAGGGCATCTAACTGCAATAACTTCTATTGCCGGGTTGCGCGGTAGCAGGTATGCGCCTTCGTACGGGGCATCAAAATCATACCAGATAAAATACCTGGAAGCAATGCGGCAAAAGGCAAACCATTTAAAACTTCCGATTTACATTACCGATATAAGACCAGGATTTATTGATACTGCCATGGCTCAAAGCAATCTTATATTCTGGGTCGCATCAGTAAATAAAGCCAGCAAACAGATCTTTAACGCTATCAGGAGAAAAAGAAAGATCGTATACGTAACAAAGCGCTGGCGCCTGCTTGCAATCGTTTTTAAACTGATTCCGCGACCGATCTCCGACAGAATGTAATTAGTGTTTGTCCAGAATGTCCGATATCTACGTTATTCTCAAATAAAATCGTAGCCATAATCCCGAAGGGATTAAATCCCAATAACCCCGCACGCAGTGCGGGGTTACACAAAAAACTGACACCAACCCTGAAAGGGTTGAACAAACACGCAATCATTGGTTTATTTTGACAAAAAAGTAAAATAGTTTATATTTGTATAACAAACTTGAAACGTAAGTTAATATCATGAAAACAATCGGACTTCTGGGTGGC
Organism: uncultured Bacteroidales bacterium; assembly: GCA_964515655.1. Classification (GTDB taxonomy): domain Bacteria; phylum Bacteroidota; class Bacteroidia; order Bacteroidales; family GWA2-32-17. The sequence continues at coordinate 7,683 of CAZEWB010000047.1, read as the reverse complement.
ACAGGCTGGGAATCAACCTTAGAATATTATAAGATCATTAACAAAAGGATCTCAGAACTGACCGGCAGCCTTCATACTGCTAAAATAGCCATGTTCTCAGTTGATTTTTTTGACGTGAGAAGCAGAATTGACAGGAATGATTTTGAAGGATTGGGGAAATACCTCACCGGAATTGCGATAAGAATTGAAAAAGAAGGAGCCGACTGCCTGTTGTTATGTGCAAATACGCCACACATGTTCGCTGAAAATATCTCAAAAAGCATTTCGATACCACTTTTACATATTGCCGATGCGGTCGCTTTAAAAATAAAAGAGAGAAAATTCCTGAAAGCAGGATTGCTGGGTACAAAGCCAACGATGGAAATGCCATTTTATGGAACACGCATAAAAGAAAAATTCGGAATTGATGTTATTGTGCCTTCTGATACGGTTCGTGAATATGTTCATGATACTATTTACAATGAGTTTACCATTGGAAAATTCACTACCGAAGCAAAAGAACGTTTTCTTGAGATCATTGATGACCTTGCTGCACAGGGCGCCGAAGGGATAATTCTCGGTTGCACGGAGATACCATTAATCATAAGTCAAACTGATACTGCCGTCCCATTGTTCGACACACTCGAAATTCATGCAAACGTTGCTGTTGATTTTGCACTTGCATCGTCTTCTTTTTAAAAAATGCTAAAACAATGACTAAAGACAAAAACTTTAACAAAATCGCAATCTTCGAGGGTAGCGAAATCAGAAAAGAAATTCTGGATGATGAGTGGGTATTCTCCATCGTGGATGTAATACAAGTCTTAACCGATAGTATTAATCCGAATGATTATTGGTATAGGATGAAACAAAGGGTTAAACTTGAGGATGGGCTTGAGTTATCGACATTTTGTCGACAACTGAAATTAATATCTTCTGACGGTAAGAAATACTTAACAGATGTTGCCAACACAGAGGCAATTTTCAGGATAATTCAGTCAAGTCAATTGCTGTAAATTTAAATGCTACAATCATAACATGGACAACAAAGTAATTAAAATGCTTCTTGAAAGTGACCCGTGGTCCGGGTACAGAACAAGGATCGATATTCTTGACGAAGCTCCGGATTCACCTAAAGTAAAGGAAGCGCGTAAGAAAATGATCGGTCATCTCCAGGTCGATTCTATTTTGAATGAGATGAACGACTGGCCCGGAATTGTTCTGAGCAGCCATAAAAGCGCCAGTCAGTTATATCATAAACTGTCATTTGTTGCAGAATTAGGATTAAAGCACGACGATATTAAGATCAAAAAAGTAGTAGAAAAGATCTTTAAGCATATTTCAGCCGAAGGACCTTTTCAGCTTCCGATGAATATTCCTGTGCATTTCGGAGGAACCGGAAAGGATCAATATGCATGGGCATTATGCGATGCACCTGTGATTGTTTACAGCCTTGCAAAATTCGGATTAGCAAATGATAAAAGGGTAGTAAAAGCGAAAGATTTTCTTGTTGGATTATCCCGTCAGAACGGTTATCCATGCTCAGTATCAAAAGAACTGGGAAAATTCCGCGGCCCCGGAAGAAAAGATGATCCCTGCCCCTATGCTACAATGATAATGCTGAAATTAATGAACCTGTACGAAACTGATCGGGATTCTGAATATTCCAGGCAGTCTGTTGATTCTCTTCTGAATTTGTGGGAACAAAGCAAAAAAATGCATCCATACATGTTTTATATGGGCAATGATTTCAGAAAACTAAAAGCGCCGCTGATATGGTACGATATCCTGCACTTTGCCGATACATTGTCGAATTTTAAACATGCGAAAAAGGATCCAAGGCTCAAAGAGATTATAGATATAATAGTACAAAAAGCCGACAGCAACGGATATTATACACCTGAGTCGGAATGGAAAGCATGGAAGGGCTGGGATTTCGGGCAAAAGAAACAGCCATCGGCATGGCTCACTTTTTTGGTTTACAGGATAATTAAAAGAATGAAAGCAAACTGAATGAACACCGGGGGAAATCTTTATATGAAAACCCGCGAAGAATGGCGCCGGTGGCTTCAGAAAAATCATCTGACAGAGAAAGTCGTGTGGCTTGTCTATTATAAAAAGCATACAAATAAACCTTCAGTTTCATATTCGGATGCAGTTGAAGAAGCGCTCTGCTTTGGTTGGATAGGCGGGCAGATAAAAAAAGAATATTTGTATGTTGTTTAAAATGATTATTTTTGACTTGAAAAGTGAAAAAAATGTCTTGGTAAAATAAACCTTAATATTAATTTTAATGGAGGTACTATGAAAAACTTATTATTTACAATGTTTATGATCTTTACCTGTATAACAGGTTTTTCGCAACTTGATCCCGGATATATAACCAAATTTGGTTATAGTTCTTTGATTGCGTCAGGGAAGGGCTATCCTGAAAGTAATAAATTCGACCCGGCACAGTTTAATTTCAAGGATAACAAATTTTACATTGCCCCCGGAGCAAATACCACTATTAATTTACGGGCTATTCTTCCACAAGGTATGACTCTTGGGAAATGCCTCGAAAAAGTTGAAAAGACGTATCCTGCTAACTTAAAATTCAGGACCGACAATTTCATCGCTTTTTGCGTGTGGTCATCACATGACAGAAGCGGTAAAAATCTGGTTGATGCAACACATCCATGGCCCCAGAAAATATCTGATGAACCAAAATGGACAGAGTGGAATTTTGCTTATCCTGTTAACCTTTCGGATGAGTCAAAAACATGGAGTTCAGTTGGCTGCGAGTGGGGAAATGAATTTGAAAGAGATATGAAGCAGATTCTGGAGTATGGTATAGAAGGTCAGAAACTTTATATCTTAATGCGTGTAGGGTATTCGTATAATAATCCTGATGCAAGAATCGAAAAAAGATGGAATGCAAATACACAGCAATATGAAAACATTACTCTTTCGGGAATAGGGGATGAATACGGAGAGCCCATCGTTGCCTGTACCATTGAGTTTCTTCCCAATGCTGATATAACAGTGAATCTGAAAGATAATGGTAATGGAACTGTAAATGTTACCGATATCGCCGGTAAAACGGATATAATATGGTTACAATCACCCGATGCCACCCAAATGGACTGGGATCAGGCAATGACATATACAGAAAACCTTAATTATGCAGGTTTTTCCGACTGGAGATTACCGACAATTGATGAATTCAAAGCCTTAATAAAACTAAGACCTGAAAACAACCATACCTCACCTTTTGAATGGTTTAATGCTAATGGTTTTAAGAATGTGCAAAAAGAAGACTACTGGACTTTGACCGAAAGCGCTGACCCTATGGAAATTCAGATGTTTAGCGCTCAAGGGGGAGGTTATGAGCCAACGCATCCTAAAAGCGAAACTGGATATTATTCCTGGGCAGTTCGTACAGATAAGTCAAAGCAAGGCTATAACCTTGTTGAAATTAAAATGCCAAGTCAGAGAACCGTCCTGAAAGTAGGGGATAATGTTATTTTTTCAAAAGATAAGTACAAAGACATGGAAGGGATAATTACAGGTATTAATCAGTTCAGTGCAAAAATAAAGTTCACCCGGAAAGCAAATATATCAGAAATGAGTTCCGGTAAAACAAAGATTGAAGAAACGATCGATGTCCCGTTTGAGAATATTACAAAAAAATAATTGTAACGTTGTAAGATTACTTTGTATTAAAACGTATTTTTCCAGTAAAGCATAGCCAAATCTTATTTCCGGTGTAGTAACAATGTGATGTCAGATTTCTTTTCACTGGCCTGATGTAGAACAGATTCAAACCTGAACAGACAATAGCAAAACAGCGCCTGAGAATACTTAGTGTCTGTCCATAAAGTCAGAGTTTGGATCATAATGTTCGAGTTCAAGGCTTTCGAAGTTTTTTAAATCCAGGAGTTTACTTGTGTAAATGACTGGTTTAAAAAACGAGAATAACGCAGAAATCGGACATTATGGACAAACTCTACTTAGTGTTTTTTCCCGAAGATGAACATTATCCCGAACTGAATACCCGTATGGTCGAGATAATTATTCAGGTAGTTCTCCTGTTCGGTCAATTCTTCCATTGCGTCAAACATGCGGACAGAGTATTTTACGCTGTGCCTGCTCGGTAAAACGGCATTATACGAAACATTGATTCCTATTCTGTCAACAATAAGGAACTGTATCCCGGCGCTGTATCCTAGGTAGCCCATAGTGTTGCCGCGTGAGCGGTAGGTCACTTCAACATATTTATTTACAATTTCGTTGTAATAAAGGTCAATTGCAGGAATGTTGAAGCTTCTTATTCCGGCATTGAACTCACCGAAAAAGTTAACGGTAAAGCCTTCGTCAACAATTACTATTGGGATATTGGCCAGCAGGTTCAGTCCGAATTTTGTTGAAGAATATCCGCCGTCGACATTCAGATTGTCGGCTAATGTGTAATTAAGGAATTCCTGTCCGTTGAATTTGAACTGGTCGTATTCGATATTGCCGCCTATGCCAAGCCCGTAACCGAAAATGTAGTTATAGTCAAAATCGACCTGATAACCTTTTTGGGCAAAGAAACCTGTGGCGCCATTATCACTCAGGTGTTCACCGGGAGTCACCATGCCGCCGCCGATATGCAGGTAGCTGTCATGATCCCAGTATTCAATTATTGACTGTGAGAACAGCCCTGTTGTGAAGGCTGAAATTATAATTATTGATAATATTTTCTTCGACATAACGATTGATTTAAGATTAATAACTCATGTATAAATCAATGAACACATCCTGAAGGGCAGGCACGGTCTCGATCTGGTAATAATGATCGGGATAGAACCTGGACTGGATATAGCTAGATGAAAGTAATATCTCATAAAGCAATATAGGCGGGTCGGGGCTCACATCCTTAAGTACATAGAATTTGAAGACCTCATTACCTGTAAACTGTACATATTCGAAAATATGGCCATCGTAGAAATCACCCGGAGCTTTGAATTTCATTGGGAACGATCCCGATTTCATAGATGTTCTTCCCACAATCGTTGTGTTGTGCCACAATTCAATATATATATTGGAATTTGATGAAGGAAGCATGAGTGTCAGCGAATCGACGACGACTCTTGTGGGAGGCGGGCCTATAAGTATCTGCTGGGTAACTTCGTCATACGAACCGTCAGTGCAGGTGCCGCGCATCATTACAGTATATGTGCCTGCATCCTGAAATATATGTTCAGGCGCATCGTCATTATCTTCGAGGCCATCTCCGAAATACCAGTAGAACTGATTAGCGCCTGAAGAAGTGTTTGTAAAGATAACCTTGTTTGGAGCAAAAACATTGCTGTTAAAATGAGTGAAGTTAAATCCTGATACTATCGGGATGGAGGTCTGTGACAGTTCGCTTAATACAATACTCATTGTATCTCTGCCAACTTCATTTTCAACGGTCAGGCTTATCTTATAGTTACCGGGATTTGCAAATATATGCCCGGGATTCAGATCATGTGATGTTGTGCCGTCGCCGAAATCCCATGTATAAACACAATTGCCTATGCTGTCGTTAAGGACCTCCTGGTAAAAAGTGACAGGGTAGGGAGGCACACAGTTTTTAACCACACCTGTCATCGAAGTGATTTCCGGTGGCGGAGGGACTTCCTCGTAAAATGTCCAGCCATTAACAGGATCTTTTTTACATTGTGTTGAGATAAGTATAAGAATGGCACAGGCAGCAATAAGCCCTGTAATTCTGAAAAGAAATCTTGTAGATATTCTCATTTTTTATTCATTTTTCGTTTTTACAAGCAATAACCAGACCAGAGAATTATTTTTCTGATTTTGCATATGCAAATATAATTTATTTTGTCCTAAATCTTGGAGATTTTGTACAATATGATTACGTATATATATTGCTCCAAATCTCCAAGATTTTGTAAACTTTTACAATACGCTGAAACTCTCAGCAGTAACTTCCGGTGCAACCTTTTTTACAAGACCTGCCAATACTGTTCCGGGTCCTAATTCTGTAAAGTGTTTTGCTCCATCAGCGACCATATTTTTGGCAGTTTGTGTCCATCTTACAGGAGATGTAAGCTGCAAAATAAGGTTTGCGCGTATCTGCTCGGGGTTCGTATATGGTTTTGCATCAACATTCTGGTAAACAGGACAAACCGGAGTTGCGAATGGGGCCTTCTTAATAGCCTCGGCGAGTTCTTCGCGGGCTGGCTCCATCAATGGAGAGTGAAAAGCGCCTCCTACCTGGAGTTTAAGGGCGCGTTTTGCACCTGCTGCCTTGATTGCTTCGCATGCTTTATCTATAGCTTCTACGGAACCTGATATTACAAGCTGGCCAGGGCTGTTATAATTTGCAGGTACAACAACACCGTCGATGCTTTTGCATATCTCTTCAACTTTTGCATCATCTATCCCTAAAATTGCAGCCATTGTCGAGGGCTGTGCTTCGCATGCTTTTTGCATTGCCATAGCACGACGTGATACAAGTACAAGACCGTCCTCGAAACTTAATGCTCCTGCAGCAACAAGAGCTGAGAATTCACCAAGCGAATGACCGGCGACCATCTCGGGTTTGAAGTTCTCCCCCATAACTTTTGCAAGAATAACTGAGTGAAGGAAAATAGCTGGCTGTGTTACTTTGGTCTGCCTCAGGTCTTCGTCTGTTCCTGCAAACATAAGGTCAGTGATGCGGAAACCAAGTATTTCGTTGGCCTTTTCGAACATTTCTCTGGCAACGGTATATTTCTCATAAAGATCCTTGCCCATTCCTACAAACTGTGCTCCCTGTCCGGGAAAAACAAATGCTTTCATAATTTAAGCGTTTAAAAATTTCAGGTGCAAACGTAATACAATTATAAGAAATGGCAAAAATGTTCCTGATAAATGGGTGAAAGAACTTCCAATTCTTTTTTGCATCTTTGTTATAAATATCCAATTATGAAAAACTATTTGCTGATCATATTATTCATGTTACCTTCTCTGCTCTTTTCCCAAAATATCATCTATAATCCCGGCTTCGAAACCACAATGTTTCCGTGGTACAGAAGCAGAACTACATAGATTTATTAGAGTAAATTCAAAATCTGTAAAGTAATATCCTCTAAATCTGTAAAGTAATATCCTCTAAAACTGTAAAGTAATATCCTCTAAATCTGTAAAGCAATATATTCTAAATATGTAAAGTAAAATGTTTGAAATATGTAAAATAAGCTATACCTTTGTGGTTATTATCAAAGAGCATGAGATACATTAAAAGAATATCGGACAGCGAATTGCAAAGAAAACTCGAATCAGCAGGGGCATTGCTTATACGGGGCCCAAAGGCATGCGGGAAAACCGAATCGGCAAAGCAATCTGCAAGAAGCATATTGGAGTTAGACAAAGATGAGCAAGTTCCCATTTTAATAGAAACTGAGCCTCAACGATTATTACTTGGAAAAATTCCACGTCTGTTTGACGAATGGCAGGAGCAACCGAAAATATGGAACTACATCCGTCACGAAATTGACAATCGCAAGCAAACGGCACAATTTATATTAACAGGTTCTGCAACCCCCGGGGAAAATGTAAAAATGCATTCGGGTGCAGGCAGATTTACAATACTTGATATGCGTACAATGAGTTGGCAGGAATTGGACTTTTCGTCAGGTAAAGTGAGTTTGAAAAATCTTTTTGAAGGCGGTAAAATTAATATTAATGATG
>CAZEWB010000046.1:0-12047 GCA_964515655.1 uncultured Bacteroidales bacterium | reverse complement strand
GGATGAAAGATTATTCTTCTTAAGCAGACTTTTTGTCTTTATACCGTATAATTGTGATATTGAGTGAATAGTCTCTCCGGGTTTAACAATATGGGTATCATGGCCTCTTTCAGGACTGTTGCGCTTGGGCTGCAGGTAAACCATGGCGCCGGGTGTAAGGATGGAGTCGCTGGTAACATCATTGAACTTGTAAAGTTCCCATGACATCTTTTCGTATTCTTTTGTCAGACTTTCGTAACTGTCGCCCTGCTTCGATATAATAAAGTTCCTGCTGTTGTTTACAAGAACCTCTCTTCCGCCAATTGTTATCTCCAGAGGATTATCGTCGTGTTTTTTTACTTTTGGTTCCTTATGTTTGACTTCTTTAGGCTTTGTGATCTCAACACCTTTGTCCAGTTCGTACAATTTGTTGTCTTCTATTATTTTGATGAGCATATCGGGGTACCTGGGATTGGTAGCGTAGCCGGCATCTTTAAGTCCCTTTGCCCATCCTTTGTAATCATCTGCCTTAAGTTCGAAAAGTGAGGCATAACGGCGGGTATTGGTGAGGAATTCCGTGTGGTCTTTAAAACTCTCTTCGGCTTTTTTATACTTTCTGAAACACTCGTTTTTTGTATCATCGTCCTTGTACATTTTTTCGCCATCCCATGTGCTGTGGCATTTTATTCCGAAGTGATTGTTCGCTTCCTTTGCCAGTGATGAGTTCCCGTCATCCGACTCAAGGCAGGCCTGAGCCATGGTAATACTGGCCGGAATCCCGCTGCTCTTCATCCCGGAAATAGTAAGACTACTGTATTTTTCAATATATTCCTGACGGCTGATGCGCTGTGCCGTGGCAATTCTGCAACATGCAGACAAAATCAGAAATAAGAACAGGTAACGCATTTGTAAAATCAATGTGGCATAACACATACCCCAAAGAGCGAGGGCATGAGGAGATTCTGAAACTAGTTCAGAATGACGATTGGGGTTTGGGGCTATAATGTAATTCACTTTGGTATAAGTCCAACAGGCAAGTTATAAAACAACGCATCACAAAACGTTGATGTTTCAATGGAATTATCAATAACCTTATGTTGAAAAAGTGATGCCTGAACAAACCAGTTACCAGTAACCAGCAACTGGTTACTTGTAACTACTTTTAAACTCCTGCACAAACTTCTCCCAGGGAGTTGTTTTATAGGTCTTTTCGCTGAAGAAGTGAAGCAATGGTTCCATATTTTTCGGGGAGAAATACCCGGGGACAGGGCTAATAAGTTCTCCGGTTTCGGTCATGAAAACCATTACAGGGAAATCCATGCGCCCGTTAAGAAGCGTTACTGCAAGGTCGTGAAAAGGATGTTCTTTACTCTGATTTTTATATGTAACATTGTTGAATACAATCGAATCCTTTGTTGTGGCATTAAGCATCACTGTGTTGAAGTTCTTTCCGAGGTAGTCCTGAATAAGTGAATCTGTAAACGTGGTATGCTGCATGATCTTGCATTCGGGGCACCAGTCGGTTGTAAGGAAAATCAACGTGGGGCGGGGTGTGACCTTGTTTTTTTCGGTTCTTTCGTCAAAGGTCATCCATTTAAAAGCTTGTTTTTTATATGCGGATGAGTCTAAAAAAGTGCTGCTGAAATATCCACGGAACTCATCATAAGGAGTTACTTTGTATATGTTCCTTGCAAAAAATATAAGTACAGGCTCGGTATCGCGCGGGGTCATATAACCCGGAACAGTGCTTATAAGATTCATGCTTTCGTCAAGATAAACTATTGTGGGGTACGACAGTTTTCCCGAAAGAAGTTCAATTGCAAGTTCATGTGTAGCACGTGCACCTTCCTGTTTGTTCGAATATTTTTTTTCCTTGAAAAGAATAGTGTCCCTTGTTTCGGCATCAAATTTTACAGGATAAAAATATGTGTTAAGATATGAAGCTATAGCAGGGTTGCTGAATGTTTCCTTGTCCATTTTCTTACACCAGCCGCACCAGCCGGTATACATGTCTATCAGGACTTTTTTCTGTGTGTTGCCTTTGTTAAGTTCCTGTGCTTCGGTAATAGTATACCATTTAACAGTCGGGACTTCCTGTTGTGAAAACGCAAGAAGCGGTAATAAGAACAGGGATAAGAGAAGGTTTCGTTTCATTACTTTTTTTTTCAAATGTAAAGAGAATCCTGAAATAAAAAAAGGGTAAGCTACTTACATCGCACCGCGTCGACCGCCTACCCTTGCTTCCTTCCGGACCTGGGGGAGTTCAGCAGGAGCTGGTCGTATAAGACTTACCCCGTGCAAAGGTAATAAAATAATTCATCAAATTTTAAAGACAGGGAATATTGGAGGTGTTTCAGTTGGCAATTGACAGTAGGCAGTCTGCAGTTCACAGTCTACAGTCTGCAAGGGGCTGCAAAATGCCTACTGCCAATTGCCAACTGCATGCTGGACAGACTAGTATTTTATGTAAAAAAAAACTCTTATTCACTAAGGTAGTCTTAAAAAATCTAAATTATGGGTGAATATATCGTTAATCATTCATTATCTTTGCTCAACAAAATAGCAGTTATGAATCCATTTCAGAAAAATGCAATGAACTACGGGGCAATACTTGGCCTCGGGTTAACACTTGTTTTTTTGTTCAGTATTTCCTCCAGGCAAATGAATCCATCCTGCTTGCGATACTGCAATATGTCCTTATTATAGGTATTATTTCATGGGCATGTGTTGATTTCAGAAATAAGGTACAGAACGGATCCATCAAATACGGCAGGGCGCTTGGTATGGGGACAATGGTCTCTCTGTATGGTGCTGCAATTATTGCTATAGTAATGTTCATTTTTTATAAAGTGATAGATCCGGACGCTCTGGAAACGTTGAAAAAACTCGGTTCAATGAAAGCTGAAGAAGAAATGTATAAGCAAGGATTAAGCGAAGCCGAGATGGAGATGGCTGTTGAAATGACGCAGAAGATGATGACTCCTTTTATTCTGGCGATCGGAACGGTATTCGGACTTACTTTCTGGGGATTCATTATTTCGCTCATAACATCTGCTTTTATCGCCAAAAAGAAACCAAACGGTTTTCAGGATGCCATGAAAGAAATTGAAACTGACAGTAAATAACTGATATTCCGCAAAAATGACAATAAATAAGTCCCAAGATCCAAGCCCCAAGATCCAAGCCCCAAGATCCAAGCCCCAAGGAACGACTCCCTTGGAATTTGGGTCTTGGAGTTTGGAATTTGGGTCTTGGCACCTTTTTCGCACAGGAATTATTTAATAACATGAGTAATTAAAATATGAATATATCCTTTGTTATACCATTACTGAACGAGGAAGAATCGTTACCGGAACTTGCAGTGTGGATCAAGCGTGTTTGCGATGCCTGCAATTATAGTTACGAAATACTCTTTATCGACGATGGCAGCACTGACGGCTCATGGAAGGTCATTCAGAACTTGTCGGCTTCTGACAAAAATATTAAGGCCATACGTTTCAGACGTAATTATGGTAAATCTGCAGCCCTGTACTGTGGCTTCGAAGAAGTAAAGGGCGATGTTGTAATAACGATGGATGCTGACCTGCAGGATAGTCCCGATGAAATACCGGGTTTATATAAAAAGATAACAGAGGAAGGACTTGATCTTGTTTCAGGCTGGAAAAAGAAGCGTTATGACCCCTTCATGAAAACGGCTCCCAGCAAACTGTTCAACTGGACAGCAAGAAGGGTCTCGAATATTAAACTCCATGACTTCAACTGCGGCCTTAAGGCGTACCGCAACGACGTAATTAAAAGCATTGAAGTGTACGGCGAAATGCACCGTTATATCCCCATACTTGCCAAAAGAGCGGGATTTCACAAAATAGGCGAGAAAGTTGTTTTACATCAGTCGCGTAAATACGGAAAAAGCAAATTCGGGCTGGAGCGTTTTGTTAACGGATACCTTGACCTGCTATCCCTTTCTTTTATCTCGCGTTTCGGCAAACGGCCTATGCATTTTTTTGGTGTTTGGGGTACTATTATGTTCCTTATCGGCGGCGGTGTTGCATTATATCTTTTGATTGAAAAAGTTTACAAATCGCTCAACGATATTCCGCTCCGCGATGTTACAGATCAGCCGTTGTTTTACCTGGCTTTGCTTGCAATAGTACTTGGCGTACAGTTATTTCTGGCAGGATTCTTAGGCGAACTCGTATCACGATCGGGAAGCGACCGTAACAAGTACCTGATATCTGAAAAGATATAAAATTACTGCTTTATAAGCTTATGGGTTATTTTATCGTACCCGTTCTGTATTGAATAAAAATAGACTCCCTTTGGCAATTTGCTGCCATCGAACTCAAAGTAGTTCTCGCCCTTAACAGCTTGTTTTTTCTCAGAATACAGTTTGTTGCCTAGTATATCATATAATGTAAGCTCGAACACAGAGGTTTTGGGTGCATTAAAGCCCAGCATTGTTGTACTCTGGAAAGGATTCGGTTTCGGGTCAAGGTACATTACTTTGTTTGAATTCATATATATTGCACCTGCCGTGTTAATGGTGATGCTGAGAGAAGTGTCGTCAACCTGTGCGGGGGCGTTAACTACTTGACCAAGTACATTGATATAAGGAATAACTGTTATAGAAAGCGGATATACGCCTGCTGAATCAGGAGTGCCGCTTAACAGGACACAATAACGTGTTAAAGGATTAGTAACGACAAACTCCCCGTTGGCGGGATTTGTTACATAAGTAAGCCCGTGAGGCATGCCTGTGACGTTTGAAATCTTGATTTTAACAATGTTGATAGTTCCGTATGGTGGAAGGTTTGCCGTTGCAGGGGGAATGACAGTAACAGTTTCGTTATATGGTATACCTACTGTTCCCTCCGGCAAATTTTCAGGACAAATTTCACCGGGATTCAACGTGTCGTTACACGAAGGGTTTGGTGTGCATTGCGAAAAAGAGTAGTTTGCTGCAGATAAAACTACCGATGCAAAAATTAACAGGGTGTAAAGTTTATTCATACTACTATTTTTTACAAATATACGAAACATTGAATAAAAAAAGAGGTTGTGGACTATTTTTTTGACATATTAACAGATGTTGCGGACTTAGGTCTTGGTCTTATACCAAATTTCTCTTCAAAATAGTCCAATGGCATGAAATTCCTATGTGTTATTTAAAGTGTGGGAAGTCAGGAGCACGAAGCGCGAAGTTGAGGGGGGCATGAGTCCAGTGTATGGGGTTTATAAATCCCCACTCACAACCCACAACACATGCGACTTCGTGCTTCTGACTTCGTGCTTCCCACACTTTAAATAAAGTTACAAGTACTTTCTGTTGGACTAATAAATACATCAAATATTAAAAGATCTTAGAAAACTCACATCTTTTTCGTGTTTTCCACACACCGCTGTGATAAACATAACTGACAATGAGCGGGAGGACCGAAGTGGCCTCAGCATAGACCATCTGTTCGTAAACTGTGTCGACCTTGCCCCAGCTTGAAGCTTCTTTAAGGGTTGAACTTGAACAGGCTCCGTCGCGTGCGTCTGCGACAGTTATCTGAACTGCATATTTGTGCATTGGGACGTCCTTGCCCAGTATCTCGGCGCAGATAACAGTATCCTGTGTGAAATTCTTAGGTACACCGCCGCCGACCATGAACAAACCCGTATCACCGGCTTTCATCTTGATCTGTGTCAGTTCAAGAAAATCCTTTACCGAATCGATGCTCATGTGTTTTTTAGGATTTTCGACCTGGTGCATCACAAGGCCGAAACCTGCGCTGCTGTCGGTAAAGGCAGGACAGAAGATAGGCACATTCTTTTCGTAGCAGATCTGGACAAGAGAGTTCTTCTTTTTTGCTTTGCCGCCGGCCAGGTATTTACCCATTTCCCAAATGAATTCACGCGAAGAATAAGGGCGCTTTTCAAGTTTGTCTGCAATTATCTTAACAGTGCTGTCGCAGGCCTGCAGTTGTTCTTCATCAATTAAAGTGTCGTATATCCTGTCGATATAAAAACCACGGAGGATCTTGTCGTCCATGTACGGATTGCCTTTGTAATGTTTGTATCCGAGGGCTTCGAAAAAGTCCATATCAACAATGCTGGCTCCGGTTGCAACGACTGCGTCCACCATATTGTATTTTACCATGTCGTGATATATCTGCATGCACCCGCCTGCGCTTGTGCTGCCGGCAAGGGTAAGAATGACCGAACACTTTTTGTCCTTTAGCATCCTCATCAGAATGTCTGTGGCGGTTGCGGTGTCGCGCGAGGTGAACGACATGTCGCGCATAGAGTTGATGATGGGAGTTGAATCGAATGATGTAATGTCGGCGTGTTTTATCACGTCCTTCATAAGGTCTTTCTTTTTCATTTCTGTATTATTTATTGTTAAAAAATTTCATACCGATAAGTTTGTACGAGAGCTTGGCGGCAAGGAATTCAGATGGCTTGCTGTAGTTGTTCGGACAGAGTTCAACAATGTCTGAGCCGACAACATTGCGGGCTTTGTGTACTTTTTCAAGGAAACGTATTACCTGGCTCCAGTGCATGCCTCCGGGTTCGGGTGTTCCGGTTGCCGGTAATTCCGAGGGATCGAAAGCATCGAGGTCAATAGTGATGTAAACATTATCGGACAGAAGGGCAATGGCTTTATCCATCCACGTGTCATTATCAATAATGTTGTGAGCAAAGAATACGCGGTTTTTATCTATTGCATCTGGCTCTTCCGAGCAGATACTTCGTATTCCGACCTGTACTATAGGCGATTTTTCGCGGGCGCGTGCCATAACGCAAGCATGATTGTTCTGACTTCCTTCATATTCATTACGAAGGTCCCCATGAGCGTCTAACTGAAGTATGGTAATATCCGGAATAAGTTCCTGGTATGCTTTTATTGCTCCAATGCTTACCGAGTGTTCGCCGCCAATGACCATGCAGTATTTCTTTGCAAGGAGATGTTCGCGTGTTGTCTTGTACACGTCATAAACCATGTCTTCGGGATTGTTATGCGGGGCAATGGGTTCTTCGGTATAAATTCCGCAGGTATAGAATTCGCGCCATGCCTCAATATCGAAAAGTTCCATGTTGGCAGTCGCTTCCAGCAGTGCGGCAGGACCTTTATCTGCACCCTTTCCCCATGTGCTCGTGCCGTCAAAGGGAACAGGAATAATGACTACAGATGCCTTATCGTAACCTGCATATTCCTGTGGGATGTCGCCGTAATTCTTCATGCTGTTTTTTTGCAAAGGTAAAAATGTTAGTTGAAAGATGAAAACGCTGCGCTGAAATACGCTGCGCGATATTCGCTTCGCTGATATACATTGAGTTTGTTCAATTGTTTAATTGTTCAAATGTTCAGGATGCGTATAGAAACGAAATGAGAATGAGAGGTTGGTTAGGTAGCTTACGCCAAAGGTGTCGGAAGACCGGAGTCGGAAGCCGGAAGACAAACTTCGGACTTCTTGACTTTCGTCTTCCGATCTCCGGTTTCGGATTTGTTTTTCCAATTTGAATTAGTTGTACAAAATAATCCTTAGCAGGCAACCAAAACTTTCTTATCTTTGTATTACAAACTATATAAAGGGATTTATTAGAAATAATATGACTAAGACACAGAAAATAACCATCCAGCAAACAGATATAGTAATTACTCAAATAAATGATGAGGATTATATTTGTCTAACAGATATTGCAAAGGCAAAGGGAGATGAAAGCAGGGCTGCAGACATAATAAAAAACTGGATGCGAACCCGAACAACACTGGAGTTTTTGGGAACTTGGGAATATCTGTATAATCCAAAATTTAAAGTGGTCGAATTTGACCACTTTAAAATGGAGGCCGGTTTGCCAAGTTTTGTTTTAAGTGTGGGTCAGTGGATAGAAAAAACAAATGCAATGGGCATGTACGTAAGGTCAGGTAGATATGGCGGGACATATGCACATCGTGATATTGCATTTGAGTTTGGAGCTGCTATCAGCGCTACTTTTAAGTTATATCTTATTAAGGAGTACCAGCGTTTTAAACATGAGGAAAGCGATATTCTTAAACTTGAATGGAATGTGAAACGTTTATTAAGCAAAACCAACTATCATCTGCAAACTGATGCTGTTCAGAAACATATTATGCCTAAAAAGAATTATTCAAAGGACAAAGAATGGCTTGTTTATGCTGAAGAAGCAGACTTGTTAAATGTAGCTTTATTTGAGTGTACAGCGAAAGATTGGCGTGACGCAAATCCAGAGATGGCTTCAAAAAACATGAATCTAAGAGATATGGCAAGCATTAACGAATTAACAGTATTATCCAATATCGAAAGTATGAATTCCGTGCTTATAAGACAGGGCCTTTCAAAACAAGACAGATTCATGCAATTAGAGGAAATAGCAAAATATCAGTTACACCTGCTTAATGAAAAAGAATCGCATAAAGCGCTTAAGAATGTTAAATAAAAAAGTAAAATAATTTCTTTCTCAATTTATTGATAAATGCGGTTTCCCTTTTTTGTCTTTCCTCACATTTTCCTCAGTATTACGATCTCTGCCAGCAAAAAGAACAGCGCAGCAATAATAAAATAATACCAAAGTTTAATACCGCCTGTAAAATGTTGAATGTTGCGAGTGAGAACCGGGCCGGTGACATTATCGAGGTTGAAATGTTTGAGACTGTTTTTCAGAAAAAGTGAGTCGATCTGCGATGTTGAAAAAAAGCGGTTTTCCGATTCGCTGCGGTCGGAGTTCACTGAAAACCCACCTGCAGCTTTTTCATTCTGAATTATGTTGTAATTGCCAGGTGCGAGGTTTTGGGCATCGGGGAAAATTTTTATTTCACTTCCATTGCGCGATTGCAGGGGAATGTTTCTGTTGCCGGTTTCGATATTCATTATCTCTGCAGGCTTTTCGTTCATCCCTTCAAGAGGCGCTGTGACAAATTCCGACTGTCCAACATAAAGGGGAAGCACCGGCTGGCTGTACAAAGCAAGATTGTATAAAAAAGGGACGAACAAGGGGTCTGTCGCAAAAGCAGCGCCTTTTCCGCTCAAAGAAAATGAAAGAGTGTAGACTTTTCCTTTTTCGAATTTTGTTTCAGTTATTAAAGGTATGCCCGAAACCGAAGATGCTACTGCCTGACTGTTAGACGGGTCATATTTTACCGACAGCACAGGACCTACGCGGGGCAGAGTAGTTGATTCCTGTTTTTTCTGAATGCTGTTGCGGAAAAGGACGGAGTTCTCATTGAACGAGTACATTGTCTGGCTTGTGGTATCGGTATCTGATACTTTCAATCCGAACAGCGAAAGAAAACTATTGACTCTGTCCGCTTTGTAAGGAAATGATGGAACGTATAGCAGGTTCCCGCCATCCTTTATATATGATTCAATTTCATGAACAAATCCGTCGGACAGATCGCCGGTCTCGTTCATTATAATAAGGCTTTGCTGTTTCAGGATGCTGTAGTCGGTCTCTTTAAGTCCAAACGATTTATAGCGGAAAGCGGAGTCATTTTTGAAAAACGCATCAAAATTGGCGGGAGAGTTTTTTTCGCCAATACAGGCTACATTAATATAAGGTGCAATGTTGTACGAAAAATAAAGTGTATTGTCGTAGGTGATGGGATGGTCGCTTATCTCTACTTTCCCGTGAATGATGCCCGCTCCCGGTGACGTGAAAGCAATAACCTGTCCTGCTGATGAGCCGGCCTGCACAGAAATATTTCCGAGAGATGTAAGAGAATCGTTCAGGTACAATCTTACAGGTATGTTCTGGTAGTTTTCGGCAGAAAAGTTACGGATCCTGATAGCAAGGTTCTCTTTACTGCCGGGGTAATGGCCGGGATATTCAAAGTAGCAGGTGTCGATACTCAGGTTGTTCGATGGTGTGGATGCGGGTTTGTATGTGACAAAAGAGGCTGATCTGTCGGATATTTCATTGTTGAACTGCCAGTCTTTTTGCTGAAAATCGCTGAGGAGATAATATGTTCCCGGAATATTGTCCTGCTGCCCCGGCACCGTGCTGATCCTCTTGTGGATCTGAGCAAAGGGATATGACAGTCTTGAAGGATTTATTGTCGCTATCATTTCTATAGCTTTGTCTTTCGAGAGAAGATGATTCGACCAGGCTTCAAAATCATTACTTATCACAACAAATTTTGATGAAGGAGGGTAGGCCTGAATAATGTCGAGAGCAGCATTTTTAATTTCTTCGAGCAGGCTGCTTTTTTCACCCGGAGCCTGCATACTGAAGGAATTGTCAATATAAATAGCGATAATGTTGTTTTTTTTGTCAGTCTGAATTCCACCCGGAATAAACGGTTGCGAAAAGGCAAGAACAAGAGTCAGAATTGCGAGTATGCGGCAAAGAAGGACAAGAAGATGTTTAAGCTTTGAACGCGATCGTGTTTCCAGAGTGGCATCACGTAAAAAACGCAGGTTGCTGAAATATACAATGCGGAATTTTCGGAACCTGAACAGGTGGATTATTATGGGCAGTGAGATGAGTCCGGTAAAAAACAATATTGAGGGATAGAGAAAACTCATTCGTTTTTTTTTGCAAACCTACTAAAAAAATGTGATAAAGGTATTCCATACGACTGACACAAAACCCCGCGAAAATCCCTTGTCATTCTGAGCAGAGCGAAGAATCTAATTGTATACCTATAGATCCTTCGCGTTGCTCAGGATGACAAGCAAAACGCGGGGTTTTGAGGCAGACCCTATAAACGCTAGCGTTTAACCAGTTTTTTAATGAACATCGTATTTCCGGTCGTAACCTTCAGGTAATACATTCCCGGTTTAAAATCAGGAGACAGTATGGTAATTGAATTTTCGGCTTCGAAATTATTTTCATACACACTTTTCCCGGTGACATCGAATAATTCTATTGAGATGCTGTTTTGCAAATCCGTAAAATGTATGTTCAGTCTATCGGTAAATGGATTCGGATATACCTCAATTGAATTGGAGTTGTGACGATCCATAGTTAATAAGGTAGAGTCAGTATAAATTCCATTCAAAACAGTGTCAACAATAAAATCAAGGTTGAAGTAATTTGTGATGGTTGTGTTAATACTGATATTATCCCACGTAAATACCATAGGTATTCCGGGAATGCTGACGAGAAGTTTATACTGATCTCCTATGGGAAGGTTTTCAAAGAGATAATTACCGGTTGCATCTGTAATCGTTTGTGCAAGTGCCACACTGCCCGGATCCTGTTCAACAGTTATTTCTGCTCCTTCAACAGGTTCTCCGGTGGCTTTTGATCCCTTATAGCTGTCAAATGAAACATTCCCCGATATCTGTCCGGGACCCGGTGCGAAAATGATTGTTTCAGCAAGAGTGAAAACGACACTTGTACTGTCACCTGCAAGTAAATGTATCGTATCTGCGTTGGCCCATGAAATTGTGCTGTCGTAATAACTGTTCACTGTCAACGGATAAGGAGCAGTATTCGTAAGTTCGGCAAAAAGATAATAATCGCCAGGGCAGAGATTTGGAAAATGGAACAATCCGTTGTAAGCAAAAGATCCCAGCGAATCCCACTGCGAGTTGTAAAGGGTCACGATAGCATCACCGGCTGCTATCCCGCCATTGCTGTTCTCAAGCGTTCCGATGATCTGCGCATATGGGGGATCTGTAATATTTGTTCCTAAAGTTGCAGTACAACCATTACTGTCGGTAACAGTTACATGGTATGCGCCGCTGCACAAGCCGGAAACAATATGAGTTATCGGCCCATGGCTCCACATATAAAAATATGGCGGTACTCCGCCCGAAACAACTGCAGTTGCAGTAGCATCGCATAGTCCCGGGCACGTAGGAGGAGTGTCTGTAATACTCAGGACTATGGCAGGAGATTCGGTAATTGTAACACATTGCGAACCGGTGCAACCATTGGCATCAGTTATTGTTACACACCATGTTCCGGCTGTGGCATTTGGAATATGCGGTAATGTCGAGCCGTTATTCCAGAAATAAGCATATCCCACTGTTCCGCCTGTAACCGATGCAGTAATTGTAGTTGAAGTACCGGGACAAACCGTATTCTGTCCGCTAATTGTGATAACTATCGGTGGT